>NZ_JBICXB010000009.1:107686-181592 GCF_043200055.1 Streptomyces sp. NPDC048496
TGTTTGGTGTTTGTTGGTTTTTTTTTTTGCCCCGCGGGGGGGGGGGGGGGGGGGGGGGGGGGGGGCGCGGGGGGGGGGGGGGGGGGGGGGGGGCCCCGCGCCCCCCCCCCCCCCCACCGCGCCACCGCCTCATCCCACCGGCGAGAAGTCCCGCGACCCGATGAACTCCGGGCGCCTGGCCGGCGCCGCGAACGGTTCCTCGGCGGTGTTCTCCACACTGCTGAAGACGATGAAGACATTGCTGCGCGGGTACGGGGTGATGTTGTCCCCCGAGCCGTGCATGCAGTTGCAGTCGAACCAGGTCGCCGAACCGGCCGGACCCGTGAAGAGCCGGATGCCGTACCGGTCGGCCATCCTGGTCAGCGCCTCGTCGGACGGGGTGCCGGCGTCCTGCATCCTCAGTGACTTCTTGTAGTTGTCCTTCGGTGTCCTGCCCGCGCACCCGAGGAACGACTTGTGCGAACCGGGCATGATCATCAGCCCGCCGTTGGTGCCGTGATTCTCGGTCAGCGCGATCGACACGGACACCGCCCGCATGTGCGGCAGACCGTCCTCGGCGTGCCAGGTCTCGAAGTCCGAGTGCCAGTAGAACCCCGAAGCGCCGAAGCCCGGCTTGACGTTGATCCGCGACTGGTGGACGTACACGTCCGAACCGAGGATCTGGCGGGCCCGGCCCACCACCCGCTCGTCGCTGACCAGCCGGGCGAAGACCTCGCTGATCCGGTGGACCTCGAAGACCGAGCGGACGTCCTGCGACGTGGGCTCGATGATCGAGCGTTCGTCGCCCCGGACCGCGGGATCGGCGGTCAGCCGGTCGAGCTCGGCCCGGTAGCCGTCGACGTCGGCGGGTGTGATCAGCTCGTCGACGGTGAGGAAGCCGTCACGCTCGAGCCCCTGCAGGTCCTTCACGGCGACCGGACCGGGGGCGCCGGGCGCCGACCAGATGACCGGGTCCCGGCGGGGTGTGATCAGCTCGGCCGAGCCCCGGGTGGGATACAGATCGGCGCGTACATCGGTGGTCATGGTTCAGCCCTCCTCGGTCAGCAGGGGATAGACGCCGTTCTCGTCGTGGTCCTCCCGTCCGGTGACGGGAGGGTTGAAGACGCAGACGCAGCGGAAGTCGGTCTTCGGGCGCAGCGTGTGGTGCTCGTGCCCGTTCAGCAGGTACATCGTGCCGGGAGAGATCCAGTGCTTCTCGCCGGTCTCGTCGTTGGTGAGCTCGGCCTCGCCCTCGGTGCACAACACGGCCTCGATGTGGTTCGCGTACCACATCGACGTCTCCGTGCCCGCGTACAGCACGGTTTCGTGGAGCGAGAAGCCCACCCTCTCCTTGGCGAGGACGATGCGCTTGCTCTCCCAGGTGCCGGAGGCGGCCTTCACATGCCGGTCGGTGTTCTCGATGTCACTGAACGATCGGACGATCACGGTGAGTCGGTGCCTTTCTCTACTTTTCTCTTCGGTGTCTCTGCGCGCCGGGGTGTCAGGCGGTTTCGCGGACGCAACGGGCCAGCGTGCGCAGGCCCTCGTCCAGTTCCTCGGGGGTGACGGTCAGGGCCGGCAGCAGCTTCACGACCTCGCTCCGCGGACCGGAGGTCTCCACCAGCAGCCCCAGTTCGAAGGCGCGGGCGCAGACCGCGGCGGCGCGCGACGCGTCGGCGAACTCCAGTCCCCAGACCAGGCCGCGGCCGCGGAACCGGGCGCCGAGCCGGGCATGTTCGTCGCAGATCGCCAGCAGTGCCTGCTCGATCTGTTCGCCGCGGGCCAGGGTCTGCTTCTCCAGCTGGCCGTGCGCCCAGTAGGCGTCGAGAGCGGCGGCGGCGGTGACGAAGGCGGGATTGTTGCCGCGGAAGGTGCCGTTGTGCTCGCCCGGTCCCCAGACGTCCAGCTCCGGGCGGAACAGGCAGAGCGACATGGGCAGTCCGTAACCGCTGATGGACTTCGACAGGGTGACGATGTCCGGCGTGATGCCGGCCTCCTCGAACGAGAAGAACGCGCCCGTACGGCCGCAGCCCATCTGGATGTCGTCGACGATCAGCAGCATGTCGCGGCGGTGGCACAGATCGGCCAGCGCCCGCAGCCATTCGGGCCGCGCGACATTGATGCCGCCCTCGCCCTGCACCGTCTCGACGATCACGGCGGCGGGCTGGTTGAGACCCGAGCCCTGGTCCTCGAGGAGCCGCTCGAACCAGAGGAAGTCCGGGACCCGGCCGTCGAGATAGTTGTCGAACGGCATCGGCGTGCCGTGCACCAGCGGGATACCGGCCCCGGCCCGCTTGAAGGCGTTGCCGGTGACGGCGAGCGAGCCGAGCGACATGCCGTGGAAGGCGTTGGTGAACGAGACGACCGACTCGCGTCCCTTCACCTTGCGGGCCAGCTTCAGCGCGGCCTCGACCGCGTTGGTGCCGGTCGGGCCGGGGAACATCACCTTGTACGGAAGGTCGCGCGGGCGCAGCACCACGTTCCGGAAGGTCTCCATGAAGGAGCGTTTCGCGGTGGTCGCCATGTCGAGGCCGTGGGTGATGCCGTCGCGCTCGATGTAGTTGCGCGGATCGGCGCTGCTGAAACTTTGGAGTTTAGGGTCCGGGGAAGCGGGCAAAAGAACGCGGGGAGCTGCTCTGAATGGAGCAGCTCCCCGCATTGATGAATTCGTGGAGATCCGCCGCAGCCCCCCAATTGCCGGTCGGTCTTATTCGCTCGGCCACGTTTCCGAAACGGCCCTGCGGGCAGCTTCGAAGTCGACCGGCCGGCCCGCGTCGGCCAGCGCCGCCCCCAGAGCCGCGAGCGAGGACTGCACCGCGCCCCGCGTCGCGTCCACACCGTAGTGATTGACCCGGATCATCTCCTTGGACAGCGCCCCGCCGCCCGCGATCAGCGGCAGCGACGGGTCGGCCGCGAGTGCCTTGGCGACCAGCCCGGCGGCGTCGATCCCCGCCGGGGCGCGCAGCGTCGTGGCGACCGGCGCCGCGTCCCGCGCCTCGTGCACGTACGGCGCCAGGCCGCCGCTGAGCGCCACCGCGCCCGCCCGCGTCGCCGCGGCGGCCGCCGCGTGCCGTGCCATCAGCGCCTCCAGACCCTCCGTCTCGATCCGCTCCACGCACGCCTCCAGGGCCAGCATCTCCAGCTGCGCGGGGGCGTGCAGGAGCGCCTTGCGGCCGCCGTCGATCCAGCGCTGCTTCCAGTCCAGGAGCGAGAGGTACGAGTGACGGGGGGCCTCGGGGTTGGCGGCGATCCGCTCCCAGGCGCGCCCGCTCACCGACACCGCCGACACCCCGGCCGGGCCGCCCATCGCCTTCTGCGCGCCGATCACGCACAGGTCGACGCCCCACAGGTCCGGCAGCAGCGGCTCGGCGCCCACCGAGGCGACGGCGTCCAGCATGAACAGCGCCCCGTGCGCCCGGACGACCTCACCGATCTCCGCGACCGGGTTGGTGTTGCCGGTCGCCGCCTCCGCGTGGACCAGCGAGACGAAGTCGATCTCCGGGTGCGCGGCGAGCGCCTGCGCGACCTGGTCGGCGGTGACCGCCGTGTGGAACGGCACCGCCAGATCGATGACATTGGCACCGCAGTCGCGCAGCCAGTTCCCGAAGGTCTGCCCGTACGGCCCCGTGACCACGTTCAGTGCGGTCGAACCGGGCCGGGCGCCGCCCCGGATGCAGCCTTCGAGGGGAAGCAGTGCCTCGCCCTGCATGATGACGACGTCCTGCTCGGTGGCGAGGAGGCCGGCCACCCGCCGCTCGATGGCGGCGAAGTGTGCGGCGGTGAGCGGGGCGAGGTCGAGGAAGGGGTGCGTCACGGTGGTGCTCTCTTCGGATCGGATCGGCCTGCGGTTCGGCGTACGAACAGCGCTTCCGTCGAGAGTACCGAGGCCGCCATCGGCCGCCTCGTACAGTGTTGCCATGAGTGATCACACGGTGCAGCCGGTGCTGCATGTGAAGGGGCGGGTACTCGTCGGTCCCGACGACGTACGGGACGAGCTGTGGGCCGTCGACGGGCGGATCTCGTACGAGCGGCCGCCCGGCGCGGACGCGGCGGAGACCGTCACCGGCTGGGTGCTGCCGGGCCTCGTGGACGCCCACTGCCATGTGGGGCTCGATCACCACGGTCCGGTCGACGCCGCCACGAGCGAGAAGCAGGCGCTCACCGACCGGGAGGCCGGCACGCTGCTCATCAGGGACGCCGGATCGCCCTCCGACACCCGGTGGATCGACGACCGCGAGGATCTTCCCAAGATCGTCCGGGCCGGACGTCATATCGCCAGGACCCGCAGGTACACCCGGAACTACGCGCATGAGATCGAGCCCGGCGACCTCGTCGCATACGTCGCGCAGGAGGCGCGGCGCGGCGACGGCTGGGTCAAGCTGGTCGGTGACTGGATCGACCGGGACGCCGGTGACCTGGCCGCCTGCTGGCCGCGCGGCGAGGTCGAGGCGGCCATTGCCGAGGCGCACCGGCTCGGCGCCCGGGTCACCGCGCACTGCTTCGCCGAGGCCGCTCTCGTCGATCTCGTCGAGGCCGGGATCGACTGCATCGAGCATGCGACGGGGCTGACCGAGGACACCATCCCGCTCTTCGCCGAGCGCGGCGTCGCGATCGTCCCGACGCTGGTCAACATCGCCACGTTCCCGGACCTCGCGGCCGGCGGCGAGGCGAAGTTCCCGCGCTGGTCGGCGCACATGCGGCGGCTGTACGAGCGTCGCTACGACACCGTGCGCGCGGCGTACGACGCGGGCGTGCCGGTCTTCGTCGGCACCGACGCGGGCGGCTCGCTCGCCCATGGCCTGGTGGCGGCGGAGGTCGCCGAACTGGTCACGGCGGGCATCCCGCCCCGCGAGGCTCTCTCGGCGACGGCCTGGGGTGCGCGCGCCTGGCTCGGGCGGCCGGGTCTTGAGGAGGGCGCCCCGGCGGATCTGGTGGTGTACGAGGCGGACCCGCGGGCGGATGTTCGGGTGCTGGCGGCGCCGCGCCATGTGGTGCTGAACGGCCGTGTGATCGGCTGATGCCGCCCCGGCGCCGCGTTGACAGCCAGTGACCGGACGGAGCTCGCGCTCGTTGAAGCACTTCAGCGCACACCCCGGCGCAGTCGGCCGGCACCTCGCACACGCTCAGCGGATCGGGTGACACCGAGGGTCGCACGTGCCGAGATATTCGAATACAGACACGGCAACCCCCTTTGGGGTGAACTCGCCCCAGGCAACTGCCAGTTCACCCTCTGTACGAAAAGATTCACGGAGTCGAGGCCACCGGTGCCCGCGATGTCCCCCATTGGACGGCGCCGGTGGCTCCATGTCTCTTGTGGGGGTTCCACCATCTTGAACAGCAACACCTTCCGCCTCGCCGCACTGGCGGTTGCCGCCGCTCCCGTCGCCCTGCTGGTTGCCGCCCCGGCGCACGCCACCGGGTCCACCACGACCACCGGCGGCGGGAAGGCGAGCGCGGTCGTGCTCCGCACCGCACTCGACGTCTCACTCCTGAACAAGACGGTCGACGTGCCGCTGAAGGCCACGCTCAACGAGGTGCACGCACCGGCGAGCGCCGAGGAGACCGCACTCAGCGTGCGGCTCGACGGCGTGTCGCAGGGCCGCCCGGTCGACGTGCTGCGTGCCGACGTGGCCACGGCGGACGCGACCGTCGACAAGCACAGGGCCGAGGGCTACAGCAACCTGGCGAAGGCCCGCGTCCATGTGCCCGGACTGCCGCGGCTCTCGCTCATCGAGGTCGAGAAGGTCACCTCCAAGGCGGTCTGCGAAGTGGGCCACAAGCCCGTCGCCGAATCGAATGTGCTGGGCCATGTCACGGTCCTCGGCCGGAAAATCACGCTGACGGCGGGCGGCACGACACGGGTGGCGGTGCCCGGCGTCGGCGAGGTCGTCCTCGACCTGTCGAAGACGCAGACCACGTCACGTACCGCCGCGGCGACCGCGCTGCGGCTGAAGGTGTCGGTCAACCCGCTCAAGCTCAATGTCGCCGACGTCCAGGGCGAGGTCACGCTCGCCGAGGCGACCTGCGAGACCCCGAAGGCGGCCGCTCCCAGCGCCGAGCCCACCGAGCCCGCGGGGGGCAACTCCGGCGGAGGCGACAGCGGTGGCAGCACCGGCGGCGAGATGAAACCGCAGACCGGGACCGGCCACGCCCCGGCAGCGGTCGACACGAACCTCGCGGAGACCGGTGGCAGCTCCACGACGCCGTACCTCGCGGGCGGAGCGGCGTTCCTGCTGGCGCTGGGTGCGGGCGCGACGGTCGTGGCACGCAGGCGCGCCCAGGACTGACACCGGCCCGGCCCGAGGGGCGGGACAGGGGGAAATCAGGGGGCATGGGGGAGCGGCGTTCACACAGGGGTGAGCGCCGCTCCCCGTCAGCGGTTCCTGGGGGAGGCGAGCACCTGGAGCGCCTGATCGAGCGCCTGCAGAAAACGGTTGGTCGTCACGCGGTCGCGCACGGCCAGCCGCAGCCACTGCGGACCCAGCCCCGGGAACGTGTCGCCGCGCCGCGCCGCGAAGCCGAGCGCCCGCAGCCGCTCCCGCACCTCCGCTGCCCGCTCCAGCCGCACCAGTACGAACGGCCCCTCGGCCGGCTCCGCCACCCGCACTTCGGTGAACTCCATGAGCCCGGCGATCAGATGGGCCCGGTCCACCGCGATACGGTCCGCCGCGGCGGCCGCCTCCACCAGCGCCCGCGGCTCCATGCACGCCTCGGCCGCCGCCAGCGCGGGGGACGACACCGGCCACAGCGGCTGCGCCTCCTGGAGCGCGCCGATGGTCTCCGGGGAAGCCAGCACGTAACCGATCCGCAGCCCGGCCAGCCCCCATGTCTTGGTGAGGCTGCGCAGCACGACGAGGCCCGGGACGTCGTGACGTCCGCACAGCGCCTCGCGCTCGCCCGGCACCGCGTCCATGAACGCCTCGTCGACCACCAACGTCCGCCCGGGGCGCGCCAGTTTCTCCAGCGCGGCCGTCGGATGCAGGACCGACGTCGGGTTGGTCGGATTGCCGACCACCACCAGATCCGCCTCCTCGGGCACGGCCGCCGGATCCAGTCGGAAACCGTCCTCCGCGCGCAGCAGCACCCGCCCCACCGTGTGCCCGGCCGCGCGCAACGCCGCCTCGGGCTCGGTGAACTGGGGATGCACGACGACCGGCCGCCGGGCCGGCAGTGCCCGCGCGATCAGCACGAACGCCTCCGCCGCACCCGCTGTCAGCAGGACCCGATCCACCGGCAGCCCGTGCCGTTCCGCGACCGCGGCCCTCGCACGGCCCCCGTCCGGATAGGCGGCGAGCGTGGAGAGGGACGCGGATATTCGTTCCCTCAGCCAGGCCGGGGGCGTATCGGTACGTACGTTGACGGCGAGATCGGTCAGATCCAGGCCGCGGACCTCCGCGTCACCGTGGTGCCGCAGATCGTGCTGTCCGTCCGCGCGGTTGACATCGGGTCTCTCAGTGGGAGTGTGCATTGACTTCCAGAGGGTGTGGGGGGCGAGTTCATGACGATGGGGATGGAGCGACGGCAGGACGACTATGTGCCCGGCACCGCACTCGACGCAACGGTCGGATCCGGATGCGCGTGCGAAGCCCGCCGGGCCACCGCACAGGTCACCTTCCCCACCCGCCCCGCGGGGTTCGACTTCCGCTTCGGTACGAGGAGTTCGTCGGCGCGGACCAGAGCCGCCGCCTCCGCGACCGACGCCGAACCGACCGCGGCGAGCACGGCGCCCGACGGGTTCGGTACGGCGACCGCGGCGAGTTCCTCCGCGCTGTACCCGCGTACGGGAACGCCCAGTCGTGCCGCCGCTTCTACGATCCCCGGCTCCTCGGTCTTCGTGTCGAGGGTCGCCAACTCCACGACGCCGCGGGGCGAAAGCCCCGCCTCGTACAGTACGGACGAGACGAGCTCCAGCACCTCACCGGCCGGCGCACCACGGCCCGCGCCGACCCCGACGACGAGCAGAACCATGGGGCGAGATCCTTCCGGGAACGAGAGCGGGACAAGGAGCAGGATGGAGCGACTCCTCGCCGTACGCCAGGCGGCACACGGCGCGGGAGAGGGACGCTCGGCACACCACGCCCAGCCGGCCCGCTCCACGCCGCTGTGCACCGTGGCGTGGAGCGGCTTCAGCCGGCCGGTGGTGGGCATCGCGGACCGACGGGGTCACACCGCGGCCCTGTCGACGAACCGCCGCGCGACGCCCGGCGCCGAGGCCCAGTGCGTATGCAGATAGCTGGCATGGACGCCCTGCTGCACGAAGCCCTCCACGCGCCGCTCCGGCAGATGCATCCCCCAGGCGGGGGAGGCGCCGGCGCCCGGCTCCAGCACCGTGCGGTGGAACTCGTGCCCACGCAGCCGTGTGCCGACCGCGGCCAGCGGACTGTCGGTGAGTGCCACGGCCTCCCGGTAGCCGAGTGTCAGCCGCTTCGACATCCGGCCGTCGGCGTCGAGCACCCCGCACATCGGCAGTCCGTCGAGCGAACGCGAGAGATAGAGCAGCCCGGCACACTCGGCGGCAAGGGGAGCCCCGGCGGCGGCGAGATCGGCAACGGCCTTGCGGAGCGGTTCGTTGGCGGACAGCTCGGGGGCGTACACCTCCGGGAACCCCCCACCGATGACGAGCCCGCGGGTGCCCTCGGGCAGCGCTTCGTCCCGCAGCGGATCGAACGTCACGACGTCGGCCCCGGCGGCGGCGAGGAGTTCGCTGTGCTCGGCGTAGGAGAACGTGAAGGCGGGCCCTCCGGCCACGGCGACGACGGGCCGGCCGCGACGCGGCCCGCCCGGACCACCGTCCAGCCCGCCCGGGCCATCCTCGCCGTCGGCGTCCCTGCCTCCACCCGCCTCCCGCACGGCCTCCACCGGATCCCACGCCCCCGACGCGGCAGGCGTCCGCGGCGCCGACCGCGCCAACGCCATCAGCGCATCCAGGTCACACCCGCTCCGTACCTGCGCCCCCATCGCCGCGACAGCGTCCACCGCGTCGCCGCGCCGCTCGGCCACCGGCACCAGCCCCAGATGGCGCGAGGGCGTGGCCACCTGCTCGGCCCGCCGCAGCACCCCCATCACCGGCACGCCGGACTCGTCCAGCGCCTCCCGCAGCAGCATCTCGTGCCGGTCCGAGCCGACCTTGTTGAGGATCACCCCGCTGATCCGTACCGCCGGATCCCACGAGGCGAAGCCGTGCACCAGCGCCGCCACCGACCGCGACTGCGACGACGCGTCCACCACCAGCACCACCGGTGCCTGCAGCAGCTTCGCGACATGGGCGGTCGACGCCAACTCGCCCTGCCCGGACGCCCCGTCGTACAGCCCCATCACCCCCTCGACGATCGCCAGGTCGCAGCCACGCGCCCCGTGCGCGAACAACGGAGCGACCAGCTCCGGCCCGCACATGTACGCGTCGAGGTTGCGCCCCGCCCGCCCGGTGGCCAGCGAGTGATAGCCGGGGTCGATGTAGTCGGGCCCGACCTTGTGCGGCGACACGGCGAGGCCGCGCTCCGCGAAGGCCGCCATCAGTCCCGTCGCCACGGTGGTCTTGCCGCTGCCGGAGGCCGGCGCGGCAATCACCAGTCGCGGAATGGTCACCACTCGATGCCCCTCTGGCCCTTCTGGCCGGCGTCCATCGGGTGCTTCACCTTGGACATGTCGGTCACCAGGTCGGCGGCCTCGACGAGCTTCTCCGGGGCGTTGCGCCCGGTGATCACCACATGCTGCGTCCCCGGACGGTTGCGCATCACCTCGACCACCTCGTCGGTGTCGATCCAGCCCCAGTGCATCGGGTACGCGAACTCGTCGAGGACGTACAGCTTGTACGTCTCGGCGGCCAGGTCGCGCTTGACCTGTTCCCAGCCCTCGCGGGCCTTCTCCTCGTTGTCCGCGTTGTCACCGTGCAGGCCGCGCTGGACCCACGACCAGCCCTCGCCCATCTTGTGCCAGGCGACCGTGCCGCCCTCACCGCTCGCGCCGAGGACCTTCAGCGCGTTCTCCTCCCCGACCTTCCACTTCGCCGACTTGACGAACTGGAACACCCCGATCGGCCAGCCCTGGTTCCAGGCGCGCAGCGCGAGCCCGAACGCGGCCGTCGACTTGCCCTTGCCGATACCGGTATGGACGAAGAGCAGCGGACGGTTGCGGCGCTGACGCGTCGTCAGCCCGTCGTCCGGCACGGTGGTCGGCTGTCCCTGCGGCATTAGGCGGCCCTCCTGTTGGATCCGTTGGTTCCCTGAACATCCCTGACGAGCCCGGCGATCAAGTCGGCCCGCAGCTCGTCGAGCGTGACGGCGGTGCCCCCGAGATCGCGGGCCAGGGAGCCGGCCAGCCCGAGCCGCACGACCCCCGACTCGCAGTCCACGACGACGGACGCCGTGCCCTCGGCCTCGTGCAGCCGCGCGGCCCGCGCCGCCAGGGCCACCGGCTCCGGGCCTCCGGTCGCCCGTCCGTCCGTCACCACGACCAGCAGCGGCCGCCGCGACGGATCGCGCAGCCGCTCCACCCGCAGGACGTCATGGGCCTTCAGCAGTCCGGCCGCGAGGGGGGTGCGCCCCCCGGTCGGCAGCGTCTCCAGCCGCGCGGCGGCCGCGTCCACGGACGAGGTCGGCGGCAGTGCCACGTCGGCGTCCCTGCCGCGGAAGGTGATCAGACCGACCTTGTCCCGCCGCTGGTACGCGTCCAGCAGCAGCGACAGCACCGCACCCTTCACGGCGCCCATCCGCTGCCGGGCGGCCATCGACCCGGACGCGTCCACGACGAAAAGAACGAGGTTCCCCTCGCGTCCCTCCCTGGTCGCCTGCCGCAGATCATCCCGCCGCACCACCAACCCCCGGCCCGACCGTCCGCGCGCACGCTGGTGCGGGGCGGCAGCCTGCACGGTCGCGGCGAGATGCAGTCTGGTCAGGGCCCCCTCGGGCCGCCGCGCCCCGGTCGTACGACCGTGTTCGGTACGCGCCCGGGACCGCCGCCCCGCCGCGCCTTCGCCGAGCCCCGGCACGCTCAGCATCTTCGTGCGGAACGGCTCGGCAGCACGTACGGGCTGCTGCTCGCCGCCGGCCGGCTGGCCCTGCGAGGGCAGTCCGGGCGTGTCGCCGTTCCCCGCCCCGGGCTGCGGCGGCGTGTCGGGACCATCCCCCCGCGGGGGCTGCGCGCCTCCACCCGGCCCGTCCGGATCGGGATCGTCCGGGCCCCCGTCCCCTTCACCGCTGTTCTGCTCCAGCGTGTCGTCGAGCTTGTCCTCGTCGAGACCGGGCGCGTCGAACGGATTGCGGCGGCGCCGGTGGGGGAGCGCCAGCAGGGCGGCCTGCCGGACGTCCTCGGCGAGCACGTCGGTACGTCCCGCCCACGCGGCCAGCGCGGTCGCGGTGCGGGCCATCACGATGTCGGCGCGCATCCCGTCGACCTCGAAGGCCGCACAGGTGGCGGCGATCTGCCGCAACGCACGGTCCCCGAGCACCACGTGGGGAAGGAGCGCCCGCGCGGCGGCGATCCGCTCCCGCAACTCCCCTTCCTCCTCGGCCCACCGGGCGGCGAACCCGGCCGGATCGTCGTCGTACGCGAGCCGCCGCCGTACGACCTCGACCCGCTGATCGGTGTCGCGTGACGCGGCGACCTCGACGGTCAGCCCGAACCGGTCGAGCAACTGCGGCCGCAGCTCGCCCTCTTCGGGGTTCATCGTTCCGACGAGCAGGAACCGCGCGGCATGCCGTACGGAGACGCCTTCGCGTTCCACGTACGAGGCACCCATGGCAGCCGCGTCCAGCAGCAGATCCACCAGGTGGTCATGGAGCAGGTTGACCTCGTCGACGTACAGGATTCCGCGATGCGCGTCGGCGAGGAGCCCCGGCTCGAACGCCTTGACCCCGTCGGTGAGCGCCCGCTCGATGTCGAGCGCCCCGACGAGCCGGTCCTCGGAGGCGCCCACCGGCAGCTCCACGGTCCGCGCAGCCCGCGACACGCCGCCTCCGGCCTCGTGGGGCCCATCGGGACACGCCGGATCGGGCGACACCGGGTCACACGAGAACCGGCATCCGGAGACGACATCGACCTCGGGCATGAGCGCGGCGAGCGCCCGCACGGCGGTGGACTTGGCGGTCCCCTTCTCCCCACGCACGAGCACACCACCGACAGCGGGCGATACGGCGTTCAGCAACAATCCGAGCCGCAGATCGTCCTGCCCGACGATGGCGGTAAAGGGATACGGGGTACTCACAAAGCCTCCTTGACGACGTCATCCATCCAAGAACCGGTGACCGGTTCCGGCCCGCCACTCAGTCCGTCCGGCCCGCTGCCCTGCGCTTGTGGGCGACTGCTCGGCCCGTCCGGCACCCGAGGACCGGGGTCCGGGGCCGAGACCCGGTCACGGGAAGGTGCGGGCCGGGGAACAGAGCCCGCCGAAGGCGTCCCCCTCACGCCAACCCCCCAGTCACCCCGGCCCCACGGGCCGCCGGCACCTCCGGCGCCCCAGGGCCCACAAAGGGGAGTCCCTCCGGCACCCCCGTCTCGATCAACCGCATCAACGCCCCCGTATCCGCGTGCTCCTCGATCAGATCCCCCAGCCGATCCAGCTGCTCCTCCCGCAACGCCCCGAAACTCGTGTCGGGCGCGGCCACGAACCGCCGTCCCGCCGCCCGCGCGACCTCCCCCAGGAACCGCCGCCGGAACGCATCGCTCTCCAGCGACCCGTGCCAGTGCGTCCCCCACACCGCGCCGACCCGGCACCCGTCCAGGAACGGCTCGCCGCCCCGCACATCGGCGACCCCGTGGTGGATCTCGTATCCCTCCACCGGCTCCCCGAGCGCTGTACCGACCGGCCGGGCGAGGGTCTTCTCGCGGTCGAACCGGATCCGCACCGGCAGCAGTCCGAGCCCGTCGACCCGCCCCGCCCGCGACTCCACCTCGTCCTCGATCTGCTCCGCGAGCACCTGGAACCCGCCACAGATGCCGAGCACCGGACGCCCCTGCGCCGCCCGGCGCAGCAGCGCGTCGGCCAGCCCCCGTTCCCGCAGCCAGGCCAGCGCCTTTACCGTCCCGCGCGTGCCCGGCACGATCACCAGATCCGCGTCGGCCAGCTCCTCCGCCCGGTCCACGAACCGCACCACGACACCCGGTTCGGCGGCCAGCGCGTCCACATCGGTGAAGTTCGACATCAGCGGTACGGCGCACACCGCGACCCGCAGCACGTCCTCGCCGTGCGGCGGTGCGACGACCGACTCGCGTACCGCGCCGCGGAGCGAGACCCGCAGCCCGTCCTCCTCGTCGATGCCCAGGCCGTGGGCGAACGGCAGCACTCCGTACGTCCGCCGCCCGGTCAGCCCGTGCAGCATGTCGAGCCCCGGCTCCAGGAGCGACACGTCGCCGCGGAACTTGTTGACCAGATAGCCGGCGATCAGCGCCTGGTCCTCGGCGCCGAGGAGTGCCGTCGTGCCGAAGAACGAGGCGAAGACGCCACCGCGGTCGATGTCGCCGACGACGACGACGGGAAACCCCGCGGCCCGCGCGATCCCCATGTTCACGATGTCGGTGCGCCGCAGATTGATCTCGGCCGGGCTGCCCGCCCCCTCGCAGATCACGGCGTCATAGGTGCCCCGAAGCTGCTCCAGACAGTCCACGACCGTACCGAGCAGGGATTCCTGTCGCCCCCCGTGGTAGCCGCGCGCGCTCATCTCGCCCACCGGCCTGCCCATCAGGACGACCTGACTGGACCGGTCGCTGCCGGGCTTGAGCAGCACCGGGTTCATCAGCGCGGTCGGTTCCACCCGCGCGGCCTGCGCCTGCATCGCCTGCGCGCGTCCGATCTCCGCGCCCTCGCGGGTGACGAACGAGTTCAGTGACATGTTCTGCGCCTTGAACGGCGCGACCTTCACGCCCTGGCGCACCAGCCACCGGCAGATGCCTGCCGTGACGACGCTCTTGCCCGCGTCCGACGTGGTTCCGGCGACCAGCAGTCCGCCGCTCATGTCCCGCTCCGTCCCGCGGCCGGACGCCACCCCGGGGGCGACCACCGTCCCGCGATCAGCCGGCCCGCCGCGCACACGCCGAGAGCCAGCACCCCCACCCGGCGCGACAGCCGCACCGCGCGCTCGATGTCCCCGGTCTCCACCGCACGGCCGGTCGCGCCGTTCAGTACCGGCCGGTGCTCGACACGCCCGCCGTACGCGAGGGTCCCGCCGAGCCGTACGCCGAGCGCCCCCGCGAACGAGGCCTCCACCGGACCCGCGTTGGGGCTCGGATGCCTGCCCGCGTCCGCCCGCCAGGCCCGCAGCGCTCGACGTGGCTGCCCCCCGGCAACCACGGCGAGCGCGGCGGTGAGCCGGGCGCCGGGCCAGCCCGCGACGTCGTCCAGGCGGGCCGAGGCCCAGCCGTAGCGCAGATGGCGGGGCGACTTGTGCCCGACCATCGCGTCGAGGGTGTTGACGGCGCGGTAGGCGACGAGTCCGGGCACGCCACCCAGCGCGCCCCACACGAGGGCACCCACCACCGCGTCCGAGGTGTTCTCGGCCACGGACTCCACCACGGCGCGCGCGATCTGCGGCCCGTCGAGGGAGTGCGGGTCGCGCCCGCACAGATGGGGGAGGCGCTCCCGGGCCAGCTCGATGTCACCGGCGGTGAGCGCGCCGCCGATGGCGCGCGCCTCGCGACCCAGCGAGGTGCCGCCGACGACGGACCAGGTGGCGGCCGCGGTCAGGGCGACGGAGACGGCGGGATGACGGCGTACGGCATGGGCGGCCAGCGTGGCTCCACCCGCAGCGCCTCCGGCGCAGACCAGGGTGTGCAGGGTGCCCCACCCGCGGTGGTCGCGCCACAGACGCCGTTCGACGCCCGCCGCGGCCCGCCCGAAGGCGGCGACCGGATGCCCCCGGCGGGGATCGCCGAGCAGCAGATCGCCGATCAGGCCGGCGGCGGCGCCGTACGCGAAGATGCGGTCGGCTCGCACGGCTCAGCCGGCCGCGCTGCCTCGAAGGACCCTGGTACAGCCGGCTCCTGGTGAGAGCGGCACAGAAACGGCGGACGCACGGCAGCCGGGCATGGCGATATGTCCTCACTCAGGGTCCGCGCCCTGGTTCGACGTGACCGGCGGCGAGAGTCTCCTGGCTCCCGGATCCGCAGTTCCCCCGGCCTTCCAGCCCGCATGCGCGGGCCGTGACTTCCGGTGTGGGGGACTGCTCCCCGGTGACAGTGGCGGGACCGCGCCGGATTCGCACCGGCTTCCTCTGCTGTCGCCGTAAATGGCTCCGGCAGTCCACCACGCTCCGCGAACGCCCGTCAACCTGGCGTTGACCTGCGGCGGTGCAGTGTGCGCAGACGCACATCGGGCCGGACACACGCGAGGTGTGTCCGGCCCGATGAGGGAGTGCGGGAAGGGGCTCAGGCGACGATCAGATAGATCCCGTACGCGACCGAGGCCGCGCAGAGCCCGAAGCAGAGGTACGCGCCCGCGCGGGCGAGCACCAGGGAGCCTCCGGTGGAGCCGCCCTGCGCGGCCGGCTCCGGCTGCTTGGAGAGGCCGACGATGCCCAGGGTGAAGAGGCCCACCAGTGCGACGGTGACGACGAGCGAGACGCCGAAAACGGAGCCGAGGGCTGCCCAGTCGATGTTCATGGTGATCTGTCCTTACACCGTGGCGGGCCGCGCCGGATCGGCGGCGACGGTTCCGGGCTGGGCCGGGATGGTGGTCTTGAGGTCCGTGGTCGTGTCCACTGCCGGGGCGACCGCGGCCGCCCCGGCGGGCGGCGGCGGGGTGACGGCCGCGATGGCGGTGGTGATGACACCCGCCGGTTCGGCGACCTCGCCGGTGGGCGCGACATCGTCGTGCCCGACCGGCTTGCGCCGGGACAGCAGCCAGATCGCTCCGGAGCCCGCGACGAGCAGGACGGCGACGACGGCGACACCCCAGGTGCCCTGCTTGGTGAGGAACTCCGCGCCCGCGCCGACCAGACCCGCGGCCGGCAGGGTCAGACCCCAGGCGACGAACATCCGGGTCGCGGTGGACCAGCGGACCACACCGCCCCGGCGGCCCAGACCCGCACCCATCACGGCGCCGGAGCAGGACTGGGTGGTGGAGAGGGAGAAGCCGAGGTGCGAGGAGGCCAGGATGACCGTGGCCGCGCTGGTCTGGGCGGCGAAGCCCTGCGGCGGCTTGAGCTCGGTGAGGCCGCTGCCCATGGTGCGGATGATGCGCCAGCCGCCCAGGTAGGTGCCGAGCGCGATGGCCAGACCGGCGGAGACGATGACCCAGACCGGCGGGTTCGAGCCAGGGGACAGGACGCCACCGGTGACCAGGGCCAGGGTGATGATGCCCATGGTCTTCTGCGCGTCGTTGGTGCCGTGGGCGAGCGAGACCAGTCCGGCCGAGGCGATCTGGCCGGCCCGGTAGCCCTTGGCGGTGGCCTTCTCCTGGGCGTCGTTACGGATCCCGCCGCCGATCCGGTACGTCAGCCTGGTCGCCAGCAGTGCGGCGAGACCGGCGACGACCGGGGCGGCGACCGCGGGAAGCAGCACCTTGGTGACGACGGTTCCGCCGTCGACCGAGGACCAGCCCGCCGACATCACCGCGGCGCCGATCAGGCCGCCGAAAAGTGCGTGGGACGAACTGGACGGCAGGCCGACCAGCCAGGTCAGCAGATTCCACAGAATGGCGCCGACGAGGGCCGCGAAGATGACTTCTGTCCGCAGCCCGTCCTCATTGATGATCCCGCCGGAGATCGTTTTGGCGACCTCCACCGACAGGAACGCGCCGACGAGGTTGAGAGCGGCGGACATGGCCACCGCTGTCTTGGGTTTGAGAGCACCGGTCGAGATGGTGGTCGCCATCGCGTTCGCGGTGTCATGGAAACCGTTCGTGAAATCGAACACTAGAGCTGTCACGATCACAATCGCGAGTAGCAGCGTGATGTGTTCCATTTACCCAGGCAATCGTTCGACGTCATTGGCACGTGGAACGTAGGCAACCTGGGTGAACGGAAGATGAACTGGGCGGGGCCCTGTGGTGACTCCAAGCGGAGTTGAGCCATTCTTTTTGTCGGGTCACCGACAGCCGATGCGGGGCGCAGTGCCTGTCGTGGCCGGATTTCGCCCCTCCCGCCCCGCTTCACGCCCCGTGGTCCGACGCCGGGAAACCTCCGAAAAGAGATGTGGGTCACCCGAGGTCTCCTGCCGCGGCGGCCCCGCTGACAGGATTCCCCCATGAGCGATCACCGCGAGGACGCACACAACGGGCACAACGGGCACGGCGGGCGCGATGCGAACGACGCACGCGACGCGATCGAGCAGGCCTGGAACGGTGTCGTCGCCACCGCCCGCAGGACCGCGACGGAGGGCCTGGTCGTCGGCACCTCGGGCAATGTGTCGGCGCGGGTCGGCGACCTCGTCCTGGTCACCCCGAGCGGTGTGCCGTACGACCGGCTCGGCCCCGGCGACACCGTGGCCGTCGACCTCCACGGCAACCAGGTGCTCGGCGCCCTCGCCCCGACCAGCGAACTCCCGCTCCACCTGGCGGTCTACCGCAACACCGACGCCGCCGCCGTCGTGCACACCCACGCCGTGCACGCCACGGCCGTCTCCACCCTCGTCCCCGAGGTCCCGCTGGTGCACTACGCCGCCGCCATGCTCGGCGGCCCCGTCCGTACCGCGGCCTACGCGCGCTACGGAACGCAGGAGCTGGCCGAGCACATGCTGGCCGCCCTGCGCGACCGCACGGGCTGTCTGCTCCGCAACCACGGAACCGTCACCTACGGATCCACCCTCGACCAGGCCTACGACCGCACCGCCCAGCTGGAATGGATGTGCAGGCTCTGGCTCACCGCGAGCTCCGTACCCGGCCACACCCCGTCCCTGCTCTCCCTCGCTCAGCTGCGCGACGTGCAGGACGCCCTGAAGGGGTACGGACAACCCGGCTGACCGGGAGCCCCGGCGAGCCACCGGACGGCCCCCGTCCACTGGCAGGGCGCGGCACACCCCCCGACACTGAAGCAGTGCGCCCGGCAACAGCGGCGGCAGCAGCCGTCACCACCGTCCTCGGCGTCGGCGCGGCAGCGGTCGTGGCCGGCCGGTACGCCAGCCACGCCGCCCTGAGAGCGCCGTCCGGACGTCCGCTCCCCGCAGACCGGAAACTCACCGTGCACGCCACGGCGGCCGGGCAGGTCACACTGACCCGCTCCTTCGCCGCGCTCCGGCCGGGTATGTACGGACTGGTGGGCGACGGTGTCCAGGCCGTCGTCGGCCCGGTGATCGAGCACGCACCGCACGCCCCCGACGCCGTCGTACGCAGACTGGAACGCGTCAATGACGGCAGCCTGGAACCCGGCGCCCAGGTCCGGATCACCCCCGCGCTGTACAGCGGCGACCCCGGTACGGCCCTCGGCCTCGACCACGAGGACGTCGAGATCCCCGGTGAGCTCGGCATCCTGCCCGCCTGGTTCGTGCCCGGCCCCCGGGACACCTGGGTCATCACCGTGCACGGCCTCGGCACCACCCGCGAACACCCCATGAACATCATGGAGTTCCTGCACGGCCTGCGGCTGCCGGTCCTCGGCCTGGCCTACCGCGGCGACCCCGGAGCCCCGCGCTCCCCGGACGGACTCGCCCACCTCGGCGAGTCCGAATGGCGCGACCTGGACGCGGCCGTCCGCTTCGCCGTGCGGTACGGCGCCGAGAAGGTCGTCCTGCACGGCTGGTCCACCGGCGCCTCCATGGCCCTGCACGCGGCCGTCAACTCCGCGCTCCGCACGCGGATCTGCGGCCTCGTCCTGGACTCCCCGGTGCTCGACTGGGCCACCACCCTGCGTGCCCTGGCCACCGCCCGCGGCGTCCCGTCCCCGCTGCTGCCGCTCGCCCTGCGCGCCGCCCAGGGCCAGACCGGTCTGCGCGGCTCCCGGCTCCTCGACGCCTCCCTCCCGCAGGCCCTGCACGTCCCGACGCTGATCTTCCACGGCCCCGCCGACACCCTGGCCCCCTGGCAGCCGAGCCGGAAGCTCGCCGAGCGCCGTCCCGACCTGGTCGCCCTGCATCCCGTACCGCAGGCTCCGCATGCGGCGATGTGGAATGCCGATCCGGCCCGCTACGAAGAGGCCCTGCGACGCTTCCTCACGCCCCTGATGTGAGCTGATGCGAGGGATCGGCCGGTTGGAACCGTCCGGGCCGGCAGCCCCCTGCTGCCGCGAATCCGGGTTCCGTTTGGGCTTTCGGGCCGTCAGAGGCAAGACTGCTCCCCGTGACGTCCCGTACCCCGCGCGACTCCAGGCTGCGACTTGTCCGCCCGCGACCCCTTGCCACCGCCCGCAAGGCCGTGACCACCCGGCGCACCAGGCCGGCCCCCCGCCCGCCCGAGGGCACCCCGCCCCGTGCGGAACTGGCCCGCCAGGCCAGGGCCGCGCTCGCCGACGCCGTACGGATCGCCCGCTGGGCCGCCGACGGCGCGAGCCCCGGCACGGCCCCGCTCGCCGCCCACGCTCTCGAACGGGCTGCGACCGCACTGGAATTGTCCCCGGCGCAGGTCCGCTCCGGCTGGGACCGGGCCCGCCTGGCCGGCCTCGTCGAACTCCACGGCGAGACCGCACGCCCCGGCTGGCGGCTGCGCGCCTGGGACCGCGACGACTCCGCCGTGCTCCGTGGCTGGGTGGCGCTCTTCGACGCCTGGTCGCTCGTCCACCCGGCGCCCGAGGACATCGAGTCCACCGCGGTCGCCGAAGCCGTCGAGGCCGTACCCCAGGTGCTCTCTCTCCTGCAGCTCTCGGCGGGCCCGGTCACCGTGCCCGCCCTCCTCGATCTCCTCGGCCAGCGCGTCGCCGAACTCCACGAGGAGCGCTGCGAGGTGCCGTACGGACCGCAGGCGCCGGCCGAACCGGCGGCACCCGCTCTCACCGCGCACCCCGCCGCCCTGGTCGCGCTGCTCCTCGACTGGGCACTGGAGGGGCTGGCCGCCGTCGGCGCACTCACGCTCGGCGCCGGTCATGCCACCCTCACCCCGCTCGGCAACTGGGCGGTCTGGGTCAAACTGGAACAGATCTGCGTCGCCGCCCAGAGCCCGGCAGGGAACATCGAGCAGTCCGCCGCCGACATGCTGCTCGGCTGTGCCCGGCTCACCCCCGGACCGGCCCGCGCCGAATACCGGGCCTGGCTGGCCGCCCGTCCCGTCGGCAGCGCCGTCGCCGAACTGCTCGCCGTCGCCCGCGGTGAGGACGCGCTGCTGCGCGGACTCGCCTTCGAGGCGCTCCGGGTCGTCGGGGCCCCCGCCGAGCCGGTGGTGCGCTCCGTCGTCACCGACCCGTCGCTGCGCCCCTACGCGCTGCTCTGGCTGGCCGAGTACGACGGAGCCGACCCCGAGGACGCCCAGGAGCTCCTCAGCCGCGAGGAAGCCACCTGGCTCTGGGTCGACACCGCGGCGGCCGTCGCCGACCACGGCGAGACGGCACTGCTGGTCCGTCATCTCGACTCCGCCGTCCAGGGCACGGTCCCGGCGCTGCTGGACGAGGTCCGGGCCGTCGGCCACCCGCGCACCGTCCAGGTGCTCGTGGCGCTGGCCGCCGCCCATCCGGACCCCGCGCTGGCCAAGGCCGTCCGCCGGGCCGCCTTCCAGGTGCACACCGGCGGCGCGTAGGAATCAGGGTGGAGCGCCCGGGGACGCGGACGCGGTCAGTCCGCGGACCCCGGGGCGTACGTCCCGAAGCTCCACACATTGCCCTCCGCGTCACGCGCCATGTAGTCGCGCGACCCGTAGTCCTGATCCGTGGGCGGCATCAGGATCTCCACCCCGTACTCCACGGCCCGCGCATGGTGCGCATCGACCTCGTCCACCACGACGTACACCCCGCTCGGTCCGGCATCCGTCATCGCCTTGGCGAAGATCCCCCCGCGCCCCTTGGAGCCCAGCATCACCCTGCCGTTGCCGCAGGACAGCTCCGCGTGCATCACCGTGCCGTTCTCGCCCTCGTACACCGCTTCCTCGGTGAACCCCAGCCCCTCCGTCAGCGTCCTGATCGCGGCCTTCGCGTCGTCGTACAGAATCGTCGGATAGATCGTCGGAACCCCGGCCGGTGCGCCCGCCATGGCGCTCACCTCTCTCCACTCTCCATTGTGATCTGCGTCTCAGTATGCCGTCGGCCACCGGCAGTGGCCGGACCGGCCGCGCGGCCGGCTCACCGGAAGGTGTTGCAGTCGGCCATGCCGCCGCTGCGGAAACCGGTGGTGAACCACTGCTGCCGCTGCGCCGCCGAGTCGCGGCGCCGGAGGGCGTCCTGGGCGAGTGATCGGCAAATGCCGTAGGAGCATGCGGAAAAGCAGTTGCACACCGCCAGTAGAATGGCCCGTATGGCAATTCTCCTTGTGCATGAGTAGCGGCGTCGAGTCGAGACTCTGAAGTCGTCCCGTCCGCCGTCCAAACCGCCCTGGAGTTTTTCCGTGATCACCGCTTCCGGCATCGAGCTGCGCGCCGGCGCCCGCATCCTCATCGAGTCCGCCAACTTCCGTATCGCCAAGGGCGACCGCATCGGCCTCGTCGGCCGCAACGGAGCGGGCAAGACCACCCTCACCAAGTGCCTCGCCGGCGAGGGCGCACCGGCCGGCGGCACCATCACCCGCTCCGGTGAGGTCGGCTACCTCCCGCAGGACCCGCGCACCGGTGATCTCGACGTCCTCGCCCGCGACCGCATCCTGTCCGCCCGTGGTCTCGACGAGATCCTGCGCAAGATGCGCGAGAACGAGGACCGGATGGCGAACGGCAAGGGCGCCACCCGCGAGAAGGCGATGAAGAAGTACGAGCGGCTGGAGACGGAGTTCCTCACCAAGGGCGGTTACGCCGCCGAGGCCGAGGCCGCCACCATCGCCGCCGCGCTCAGCCTGCCCGACCGGGTGCTCGGACAGCCGCTCCACACGCTCTCCGGCGGTCAGCGCCGCCGCGTCGAGCTGGCCCGCATCCTGTTCTCGGACGCCGACACCCTGCTCCTCGACGAGCCGACGAACCACCTCGACGCCGACTCCATCGTCTGGCTGCGCGACTACCTCAAGAGCTACCGCGGCGGCTTCGTCGTGATCTCACACGATGTCGACCTCGTCGAGACGGTCGTCAACAAGGTCTTCTACCTCGACGCCAACCGCTCGCAGATCGACATCTACAACATGGGCTGGAAGCTCTACCAGCAGCAGCGCGAGGCCGACGAGAAGCGCCGCAAGCGTGAGCGTCAGAACGCCGAGAAGAAGGCGGCCGCGCTCAACTCGCAGGCCGACAAGATGCGCGCCAAGGCGACCAAGACCGTCGCCGCGCAGAACATGGCCAAGCGCGCCGAGCGGCTGCTCTCCGGCCTGGAGGCCGTCCGGGTCTCCGACAAGGTCGCCAAGCTGCGCTTCCCCGAGCCCTCGCCGTGCGGCAAGACCCCTCTGATGGCGGAGGGACTGTCCAAGTCCTACGGTTCGCTCGAAATCTTCACCGACGTGGACCTCGCCATCGACAAGGGCTCCCGCGTCGTCATCCTCGGTCTCAACGGTGCGGGCAAGACCACCCTGCTACGGCTCCTCGGCGGTGCCGAGAAGCCCGACACCGGCGAGGTCATCGAGGGCCACGGGCTCAAGCTCGGCTACTACGCCCAGGAGCACGAGACCCTCGACCCGGAGCGCACGGTCCTGGAGAACATGCGCTCCGCCGCCCCGGATCTCGACCTCGTGGAGGTCCGCAAGACGCTGGGCTCGTTCCTCTTCTCCGGCGACGACGTCGACAAGCCGGCCGGCGTGCTCTCCGGCGGTGAGAAGACCCGTCTGGCGCTCGCGACCCTGGTGGTCTCCTCCGCCAATGTGCTGCTCCTCGACGAGCCGACGAACAACCTCGACCCGGCCAGCCGCGAGGAGATCCTCGGCGCACTGCGCACGTACAAGGGCGCGGTCGTCCTCGTCACGCACGACGAGGGTGCGGTCGAGGCGCTCCAGCCGGAGCGGATCATCCTGCTGCCGGACGGCGTCGAGGACCTGTGGGGTGCGGACTACCGGGACCTGGTCGCCCTGGCCTGATTCCCGCGGTCCGGGCGGCCTCCCTGACCGCTGCCGGCTGATCCACTCCGACTGGATCATTCGGCCTACGCGTGATCCATCATCTGCGTGAGGATCTCTCGTACCTCGGCGCGGCGCCCGGCAGATAACTGCCGGGCGCACCCATGTGGGGCCGATTCCCCTCATACGGCCCTGACCTGGCTCTTCGTCTCAACTCCGCGCCGGACCGCCCCAGAAGCCCGGCGGAATGCGAGATTCCGATCGTGGAGACGTATTCCCGGGGTGCGAAACCGGTTGTACGGACCTTGCCGAATGGGTGGCCAGGAAGCCCCCGAGGGGTGATCATGAGAATCCAGAGCGCACTTCCCATGAGGAGGCACGGGTGGCCGAGACTCTGAAGAAGGGCAGCCGGGTGACCGGCACCGCGCGCGACAAGCTCGCGGCAGACCTGAAGAAGAAGTACGACTCCGGTGCGAGCATCCGGGCGTTGGCCGAAGAGACCGGCCGCTCCTACGGATTCGTCCACCGGATGCTCAGCGAGTCCGGAGTCACGCTGCGGGGACGCGGCGGAGCGACACGGGGCAAGAAGGCTGCCACGGCCTGACGGCCTCAGGCCGTGTCGTCTGCTGTCTGCCGCCCTTGGGGCGAGTACGGCAGCTCGACGATGGGACCTGGGCGGATCGGGGCACGTCGCAGGACGGGCATGCCCCGAGGGCTCACCGGTTTCGGGCGGTGGCCACCCGGTCGACCATGTGGTCGACCGGGTGGTTACTGTTCAGTCACTTAGCTCGACATGCTGACTGCACCCGAACCGGAGGCGCCCCATGACTTCGCTCGATTCTGTGCTCGACCAGGACGGCGTACGACTCACCGTCGATGACGCGGTTGCCACGGTGACGCTCACCAATCCGGCCAAGCGCAACGCTCAGTCCCCCGCTCTGTGGCGGGCGTTGACAGAGGCCGGACGGGCGCTGCCCGGCAGCGTGCGGGTCGTCGTGCTCCGTGGCGAGGGCAAGTCCTTCTCCGCGGGGCTCGACCGGCAGGCGTTCAGCCCCGAGGGGTTCGACGGTGAGCCGTCCTTCCTCGACCTGGCGCGCGGCAAGGAGTCCGAGCTCGACGCGACCATCGCCGAGTACCAGGAGGCCTTCACCTGGTGGCGCCGCAACGACATCGTGTCGGTCGCGGCGGTCCAGGGGCATGCGATCGGCGCCGGCTTTCAGCTCGCCCTCGCCTGCGATCTGCGGATCGTCGCCGAGGACGTGCAGTTCGCCATGCGTGAGACCAGTCTCGGCCTGGTCCCCGACCTCACCGGCACGCACCCCCTGGTGCACCTGGTCGGATATGCCCGCGCGCTCCAAATCTGCGCCACCGGCCGCTTCGTCCACGCGGAGGAGGCCGAGCGCACCGGTCTCGCCAACCTCGTGGTCCCCGCCGACGAGCTCGACGCGGCGACCCGTGAACTGTCCGCGGCGCTGCTGGCGGCCCCGCGTGACGCCGTCGTCGAGACCAAGGCGCTGCTGAGCGGTGCGGTCTCGCGTACGTACGAGGACCAGCGCACCGCCGAGCGCGCGGCCCAGGGCCGCCGCCTCCGCGACCTCGCGGGTCTCACGGACTGACCGGGCGTCCCCCAGCGGGAGCCGCCCGGCCACTCCGTGTGCGCCGCGGTGCCGACGGTCCGGCCGCTCCGTGTGCGCCGCGGTGGCGACGATTCAGGGTCACTTCGTGTGCCCCATGGCCGTGACGACTCCGGTGGCTCCGCGTCCACCACCTCGGCGGCCGGTCCGTTCATCCCGCGTCCACCACCGAGGTGACCAGCACGGTCACCGGCGGATGTCCGTCCACGGCGCCCGCCACCGCCGTTCGCACCGCCCGTGCCACATCGAGCGCCCGGTGGTTCGCGTCCGTCGCCAGCTCGACCCGCACATGGTCCGCGGCCGTCTGCACCGCGCTGCCCAGCACACGGGTCAGCGTCGCGACACCAGGGACTGCTGCCGCCGCCGTCCCCGCATCGCCCTCCGGTTCCGCCCCGCGCACCGCGGCAGGCTCCGGGGCCGCCCGGTCGGGGACCGTGTCCAGCAGCTCCGTCACCCGCAGATCCACCTCGCCGACCACCAGGCCGAGCCGTTGCGTGGCCGCCGTCAGCAGGACCGAGCGCAGGGCGGCCGCGGCGGCGGGCAGCGGGCGGTCGGCCGTCGCCGACATCGTCACCTCGATCCGCAGTGGCCCGGGCGGCAGCGCGCTCGGCGGCGACGGCAGCGCCGGGTCCGGGGCCGCGCCCGGGTCCGCCACGGTGATCCGTACGTCCCCGAGCACCGGGCCGGTTCCCGATGCGCCCACCGAGCGCCGCAGCACCGAGATCACAGCCCGCTCCGCGATCCACGCACCGTCCGCCGGACCACCCAGGGGGAGCAGTCTGCCCAGGCTGAGCCTCTGCCGTACCGCCGCCGTCCACCCGTCGGCCCTGTGCGGGCTGTCAGCCGTCGTCATTGCCCCAGCCTGCCGCATCCACGGCGCGAGACGGGGCAAGCGCACTTAGTGTGGGCAAGGAAGTCCAACCCTGCCCCGAAGGGAAGAGTGGCGATGACCGACACCCCGCAGCGGAACCGGCCCGAGAACCCCGACAGCGCGACGGGGGACGACGCCAGGAAGAGTCCGCTGACCAAGCGCGGCGGAGGAGATCCCGCCACCCGCGGCCGTACCACCATCGCGGACGGTGTGGTCGAGAAGATCGCCGGTATGGCGGCGCGCGACGTGGTCGGTGTCCACGCGATGGGCAGCGGCCTGTCCCGTACCTTCGGCGCGGTGCGCGACCGGGTCCCCGGCGGCGGCAAATCGGTCACCCGCGGCGTCAAGGCGGAGGTCGGCGAGTCGCAGACCGCCCTCGACCTGGAGATCGTCGTCGACTACGGCATGTCGATCGCCGACGTCGCCCGTGACGTACGGGAGAACGTCATCGCGGCGGTCGAGCGGATGACGGGCCTCGAGGTCGTCGAGGTCAATATCGCGGTCAGTGATGTGAAGCTGCCCGACGAGGAGGAAGGGGAGCATGCCGAGCCACGTCTCCAGTAGTCCTCCCACCCGAGGCAGTTGAGGAGCGCACGATGAGCATGGCTGTGGTCGGCATGGTGGCCGGCATGGCGCTCGCATTCGCCGGGTACTTCGGCGGATTCGGGGCCTTTCTGCTTGTCGCCGCATTGGGAGCGATCGGCTACGTCGCCGGTCGCTTCCTGGACGGCGATCTGGAACCCGGCGACTTCTTCCGGAGTCGCGAGCGCGGCGACCGACGGCGGTGACGGCGTTGTCGGGGGTGCTCGGCCGGGTCCCTGCCGCCGAACGGGGCGAGACCCGGATCGCCGACCGGGTCGTCGCGAAGATCGCCGCACAGGCGGCGAAGGAGGCTGTCATCGAGCCGCCGCGGGAGGGTACCTCGCCGCGCGCCACGGTCACGGTGCACCGTGACACCGCCCGGGTACGGGTCAGTCTGGAGCTCGGATACCCCACCGACATCGGCCGCCAGTGCGGTGCCGTACGCCGGCACGTCACCGAACGGGTAAAGGCGTTGGCGGGGATGGAAGTGCCCGAAGTGGCCGTACAGGTCGAGCGTCTGCACCCCGCGGGAGCGAGCGCCGCGACACAGGGGAGGATCCGATGACCGAGCCCCAGGAGCCGGAGAACAGCACGCGGCGCCCGCCCACCGGCGACCCCGTGGAACACGGAGGCGGACTGGCTCTCGACCGGTCCGCCTCCGCCGCGGCGTACGACCCGCCGCCGGTGAAGGAGCGCAGCGGCGGCAGCGCCGGCCGCTTCTGGTCCGCGCGCCGCATCCCGGCCGGGCTCCTCGCGCTGGTGATCCTCGGCGGATCCGGCCTGCTGCTGTACGACGTGGCGGCGGTACGGGCCCATCACCCGGCCATGCACTGGCGCCGTGCACTCGCCGACGACCTGGCGGAGCGGCCGCTGGACAATGTGTGGGTGGTGACCGGTGCCGCGCTCGCGATGGCGATCGGTGTGTGGCTGATCGTGCTCGCTGCCACGCCCGGTCTGCGCGACGTGCTGCCGATGCGCCGCGACCGTCCGGGGGTACGGGCCGGGCTCGACCGGACCGCCGCCGCCCTGGTCCTGCGCGACCGGGCCGTGGAGGTGTCCGGCGTGCAGTCGGTGCGGGTCCGGATGGGGCGCGCCAAGGTCACGGTGCGCGCCGTGTCGCACTTCCGCGAACTCGACGACGTGCGGGCCGACCTGGACACCGTACTGGGCAACGGGATCGAGGAACTGGGCCTGGCGAAGCCGCCGAGCCTGTCCGTGTATGTCCGCCGTCCGGCGAAGAAGGGGTGACCGCGGT
Source organism: Streptomyces sp. NPDC048496 (assembly GCF_043200055.1). Lineage (NCBI taxonomy): Bacteria > Bacillati > Actinomycetota > Actinomycetes > Kitasatosporales > Streptomycetaceae > Streptomyces > Streptomyces sp. NPDC048496. Next base: position 134,973 of record NZ_JBICXB010000009.1, read on the forward strand.
GCTCAGGACCGTCAACCGGGTACTGCTCGCACTGGCCGGGCTGGTGCTGATCTGCGGCGGCGGCGCGGTGCTCGCCGCCGGGCTCGGCCTTTCCGTGCCGTCCTGGTGGCCGTGGGACCACAGGACCGATGTGCTGCTCAGCAGGGCCGACCGGTACCGCTGGCGTGCCGACGGCTGGTGGTGGCCGACCGTCCTCGTGGTCCTCGCGGTCCTCGTCGTCCTCGCGTTGTGGTGGTTCCTCGCCCAGCTCCGCCGCGCCCGCCTCGCCGAGGTGCTGGTCGACAGCGGCGACGGCGAGGGGGCGCTGCTGCGCGGCCGGGCCCTGGAGGGCGTGCTCGCCGCGGAGGCGGGGACGCTGGACGGGGTGGCCCGCGCCCAGGTGATGCTGGTCGGCCGGCGCAGCACGCCGCAGGCGCGGATCCGGCTGCTGATGGAACCGCACGCGGCACCGGACGAGGCCCTCGGCCGCCTCACCGACGAGGCCCTGGCTCACGCGAGGGACTCGGCGGGCCTGGCGGAACTGCCGGCGGAAGTGCGGATGAGGGCCGTCAAGCACCGTGCGGAACGGGTGAGTTGAGGGCGGGGACGTCCGTCAGCGGCAGAATCGAGCCCGACGAGGGGCCCTCCCGGCCCTCCTGGCATGGGGAGGCCGAGGACGAAACGGCCGCCGGACGGCCCCGGTATCCGGTCCCGCTCAGAACCCGTGCCGCGACCCGCCGTCCACCGGCACCATGATCCCCGTCAGATACGACGCCGCAGGCGACAGCAGGAACGCCGCCGTCCGCCCGAACTCCTCCGGCGTACCGTACCGGCGCAACGGAATCCGCGCCTCGGCCGCCGTACGCGAAGCCTCCGCGTCACCGGACAGCGCGTCCAGCTCCCGCACCCGGTCCGTGTCGATCCGGGACGGCAGCACGCCCACCACACGGATGCCCCGTGGGCCGAGCTCGTCGGCCAGGGACTTGGCGAACCCGGCCAGGCCCGGACGCAGACCGTTCGAAATGGTCAGCCCGGCGATCGGCTCGTGGACCGAGCCGGAGAGCACGAAGCCGATGACCCCGCCCTCGCCGAGCGCCGCGGCCGCCGTGCGCGCCAGCCGTACCGCGCCCAGGAACACCGAGTCGAACGCCGACTGCCACTGCTCGTCCGTGTTGTCGGCGACGAAACCGGGCGCAGGCCCGCCGACGCTGATCAGGATGCCGTCGAGCCGCCCGAACCGCTCATGGGCGGCGTCCACCAGACGCTGCGCCGCGCCGGGCTCCCCGTTGTCGGCGGCCACGCCGACCACGTCCGGTCCCAGTTCGGCGGCGGCCGCCTCGGCCCGCTTCCCGTCCCGCCCGGTGATGATCACCTTCGCGCCGTCCGCCGCCAGCTCCCGCGCGGTGGCATGGCCAAGCCCCCGGGTCGCGCCGGTCACGATGTACACACGGTCCTTCAGCCCAAGATCCATGGGCCCTATCCTGCCGCGTCGGCTTCCAGTATGTCGCACCCGGCCAGGGCAACGGCGGTGCCCACCAGTCCGATGTGGCTGAACGCCTGCGGGAAGTTGCCCAGTTGCCGCCGTGCCACCGTGTCGTATTCCTCGGCGAGCAGCCCGACATCGTTGCGCAGCGCGAGGAGCCGCTCGAAGAGCTCCGTGGCTTCCTCGGTGCGCCCGGTCAGGCGCAACGCGTCCGCCAGCCAGAACGAGCACGCCAGGAACGCCCCTTCGCCACCCGGCAGCCCGTCGATCGAGCCGCCGGCCGTGCTGTAGCGGCGGACCAGCCCGTCGCTGCCCAGCTCGGCCCGGACCGCGTCGACCGTCCCGACGATCCGCGGATCGTCCGGCGGCAGGAAGCCGGTCCGGGCGATCAGCAGCGTCGCGGCGTCCAGCTCCCGGGAGCCGTACGACTGCGTGAAGGTGTTCCGCACCGGGTCGTACCCCTTCTCGCACACCTCCCGGTGCACGGCGTCCCGCATCGCCCGCCACCGGTCGGCGTCCCCGGCCAGCGACGGGTTGGCCTCCAGGGTGCGCACCGCGCGGTCGGCGGCGACCCAGGCCATCACCTTCGAGTGCACGAAGTGGCGGCGCTGGCCGCGGATCTCCCACAGCCCCTCGTCCGGCTCGCGCCAGGTGGACTCCAGGAAGCCGAGCAGGCTGAGCTGCAGGCTCCAGGCGTGCGGTTGGTCGGCCAGGCCCGCCTCACGCGCCAGTCGGAGCGAGTCGATGACCTCTCCGTACACATCGAGCTGCCGTTGCCGGACCGCCGCGTTGCCGATCCGGACCGGGCTGGAGTTCCCGTATCCGCGCAGCCACGGCAGCTCAGACTCGGGCAGCCGTCGTTCGCCCGACAGCCCGTACATGATCTGCAGGTCGGCCGGGTCCCCGGCGACGGCGCGCAGCAGCCAGTCCCGCCAGGCGGCGGCCTCCTCCACATAGCCGGCCGAGAGCAACGCGTTGAGCGCCAGGGTGGAGTCCCGCAGCCAGCAGAAGCGGTAGTCCCAGTTCCGTACGCCGCCGATCTCCTCCGGCAGCGAGGTGGTGGGGGCCGCCACGATGCCGCCGGTCGGAGCGAAGGTGAGCGCCTTGAGGGTGATCAGCGAGCGGATCACGGCCTCCTGGTACGGGCCCCGGTACTTGCAACGGGCCGACCACTCGGCCCAGTCGGACAGGGTGTTCTTCAGCGCCTCGTGCGGATCGACGAGATCGGGGCGCGGCGAGTGCGAGGGATGCCAGGTCAGTACGAACGCCACCTGCTCGCCCGCGGAGACGGTGAACGACGAGCAGGTGGAGAACTCCTGGCCCCACGTCTTGACCGGCGGCTCGCTGCGCAGCCAGACCGAGTCGGGTCCGGCGACCGCCACCCGGTGGCCCTGCGAGCGGCGCACCCACGGCACGACGGAGCCGAAGTCGAAGCGCAGCCGGATCACGGAGGCCATGTCGACGGTGCCGCTGACCCCCTCGACGATCCGCATGACATCGGGTTCCCGGTCGCGCTGCGGCATGAAGTCGATGACCTTGACGGTGCCGGTGCGGGTCTCCCAGAACGTCTCCAGGACGAGGGAGTCGCCCGCGTAGCCGCGCCGGGTGCAGGTGTCCGCGCCCTTCGGGGCGATGCGCCAGTGGCCGTTGTCCTCGTCGCCGAGCAGGGCGGCGAAACAGGCGCCCGAGTCGAAGCGGGGCAGACAGAGCCAGTCCACAGAACCGTTCCTGCTGACCAGGGCGGCTGTCTGCAGATCGCCGATGAGGGCGTAGTCCTCGATGCGTGGGGTCACGTTCTGCCGTGTTCCCGCACCGGGGCCCCGCTAAGCAGCCGATGTCCAACAGGCGGCCGCATGCCCGGCATCACCGGCTCGTGGGCACGGTGGCGGGCCGTCGCCGGCCACGGCTGCTCAGGCAGTCGCGGGCGCGGGCTTCTCCGGCTCCGGATCGCCTGCTGCCTCGGCCTCGGCCCTGGCCGTGGCCTCCATCCGGTCACGCTTCTCGCGCCGGGCCAGCACCACGTACCCGACAGGGACACCGGCGGCGAACAGCCACCACTGGACCGCGTACGCCATGTGCGGACCGATGGAGCTGTCGTCCGGCGCCTCGATCAGCTCCGGAACGTCGCCGGACGGTTCGGGGGCGGTCTGCTCGATGTAGCCGCCGAGGACCGGCCGGGAGAGCGCCTTGGCCTGCTGGGCGCTGTTGATCAGCATCACCTGGCGGTCCGGCAGGTCCGACAGGTCCTTGATGCCGCTGGTGCCCGTCGTCTCGTCGGCCTTGAGCCGTCCCGTGACGGTCACCTCGCCCGTGGGCACGGCCGGGATGTCCGGGAAGGCGCGCTGGTCGTCGGCGGTGGGGATCCAGCCCCGGTTGACCAGGACCGTACCGCCGCCCTTGAGGTCGAGCGGGATCAGTACGTGGAAGCCGACGCTGCCGTCGGTGGACGTCCGGCGCCGCACGACGACCTCGTGCTTCGTGTCGTACGTCCCCGTGGCCGTCACCGCACGCCAGTAGTCGGAGCGCGGGACCGTGTGACCGGGGGAGGTGAGCGTGGCGACCGGAACCGGTTTCGCCTTCAGGTTGTGCGAGATCAGGGAGTTCTGCGCCACCCGGTGCTCATGCCGGTGGAGCTGCCAGAAACCCAGCTCGACCATCGTGGGAATGAGGACGAGGGCGAGGAGGGCGAGGATCAGCCACTGCCGGGTCAACAGGAAGCGGTACACCCCACGACGGTACAACTGCGTCATGGGGTGCATCGCGCAGGGGGTGGCGGACGGTGTCGCGCGGCCGGGGCTCAGACTCTGTCGATGATGCCCACCTTCCCCTCGGCGCGGGCGCAGTGCCCCCCGCAGAACCAGTGCCCGTCGACCTCGACACCCTGGCCGATGACCTGGACCCGGCAGTGCTCACAGATGGGTGCCATCCGGTGAATGGCGCAGGCGAAGCAGTCGAAGACATGCACCGCGCCCTGCGCGTGAACCTCGAACGACATGCCGTAGTCGTTTCCGCAAACCTCACAACGTGCCATGCGCCACAGGGTGGGACGCGGGGACGCCGGGCAGCGAGCGGCGGACGGGCGAGTCGCCCCCGGTTCACTCCGATGACGGCGTCGGCAGAGCAGGAGCCACGGGCGCCGCGGTCGTCGCCGACACCTCGGCCACATCCCTCAGCAGGTGGGTGAAGGCGTTCTCGTCCACGATCGGCGTGCCGAACGCCTTGGCCTTCACCGTCTTCGACGTCGCCGCGTCCGGGTCGTTGGTGACCAGCAGGCTGGTCAGCCGGGAGACGCTCGTCGCCACATGCAGCCCGGCCTCGACCGCCCGGTCCTCCAGCAGCTCACGGTCGACGGAGGTGTCCCCGGAGAACGCCACGCGCATGCCCTGCATGAGTGGTTTGTCCTTGTGGTACCGCCCGGGGTTCGGATACGGGCAGGCGGGCCGCTTCCGGGAAGGGCGCCAGCTGTTCTGGCTGCCGTACGAGGGCTGATAGCCGACCCTCGGGGTCACCGGGGAGTCCGACCACTCGGTCAGCGGGCGGCACTCCAGCAGCGGCAGCCGCACCCCGTCGCGCGCCGCCGCATGCAGACTCGGCCGGAACGCCTCGGCCAGCACCCGGGCGTCGTCCAGCGCGTGGTGCGCACGCTGCTGCACGACTCCGAAATGCGCGGCCAGCGACTCCAGCTTGTGGTTGGGCAGCGGCAGCCGCAGCTCCTTGGAGAGCGCGATGGTGCAGAGCCGCTGCTCGACCGGGGCGACGACCGCCGCGCGGGCGTACTCCCGGGCCAGCATCGACCAGTCGAAGGCGGCGTTGTGCGCGACCAGGACCCGGCCCGCGAGACGCTCCGACAGGGCGGCGGCGACCTCTGGGAAGAGCGGGGCTCCTTCCAGGACATCGCTGGTCAGCCCGTGGATCCAGACGGGACCGGGGTCCCGCTCCGGGTTGACGAGGGTGTACCAGTGGTCCTCGACATCGCCCTGCGCGTCCAGCCGGTAGACGGCAGCGGAGATTATCCGGTCGTCGCGGGCGAGTCCGGTGGTCTCCACGTCGACGACCGCGTACCCCTGCGGGTAGGCGGTCGGCCACGGTGCTGCGGTCTGGCGGTCGTCGAGCATGGTCACAGAGAATACGGGCCGGTACTGACAGTCCCCTATCCGGGAGCCCTCTGTTCGACCGGTCCGGGGTCGCGGCTCCTACGTCCCGCCGGACGCCGGCAGCCTGTTCACCAGCGCCCGCACGGACGCCGTGAACAGCCGGTCCTGGTCGGCGGGCCCGGCCAGTGCCCGGGCCGGCGCCGGGTCGTGGTCCGCGGTGGCCACACCCCATGGATCACCCTCACCGGGGGACTGGCCGCAGGAAACGCTTCCGCCAGCTCATCTCCGGCATCCCGACTGGCAAACTCAAGGCCCGGCTGGTCTCCATGGCCACCGAACAGGGCCTGAGCATTGTCGCGGTCGACCCCGCCTACACCAGCATGTGGGGTGCCCAGCACTGGCAGAAGCCGCTGGCCACCCCGCACCGCAGAATGTCCCGTCACGATGCCGCCGGTATCGCGATCGGACGCCGCGCCCTCGGACACCCGGTCCGGGATGGGGTATCCCCTGCTCGAACGGAGTTGAGAGCTTGGGGAAGGACGGCACCGCCCCCACACGACCGGAGTGATCGTGCGGGGCATCGGACCGCCCAGGCCCCACCAGGCACCCGAGGGCGTGAGGGAACCCGCCCACCCGCAACGGACCGCGTCCCAGGAGATGCGTCGCCGAACGGGACGCGAAAGCGGGAACCCAGCGCATCCCAAACCGTTCGGGATGCGCCCAGTACACATCAGTGGGTCCAGGACTCACTCATGCACACTGGCTAGTGCCGTGACCGGCAATGTTTGCCCCGTGAGGAGCGTCGTCCAGTGCGTGCGATCGCAAGGCGGCCGAAAGTCCTTGTAGCGGAGCTACCAGGGCTTTTGGCCAACGCGGCGAGCGGGCGTGCTGGACGACGCGACGGGGCAAAGCTTGCCGGTCACGGCACTAGGAACGGTGAGACCATCCCCGGGTGACGGATACCCAGGCACACAGCGAACCGCACGGCAACGGACTGGGCGCACGGCTGAACTGGCTGCGCGCCGCGGTCCTCGGCGCCAACGACGGCGTGGTCTCCACCGCGGGCCTCGTCGTCGGTGTCGCCGGAGCCACCAACGACCGCGGCGCCCTGCTGACAGCGGGCCTGGCCGGGCTGCTGGCCGGTTCGATGTCGATGGCGGCGGGCGAATACGTATCGGTCTCCACCCAGCGCGACTCGGAACAGGCTGCACTGGCCACGGAGAAACGGGAGCTGAAGGAGACCCCGGAGGCGGAACTCGTGGAACTGACCGCCCTGTTGGAGGGCAAGGGCCTCAGCCGTGAAGTCGCCCGCGAGGCCGCCCTCCAGCTCACCGACCGCGACGCGCTGCGCGCCCACGCGGAGGTCGAGCTGGGCATCAACCCGGACGCCCTGACGAACCCCTGGCACGCGGCGGGCGCCAGCTTCCTGGCGTTCACGGTGGGCGCCCTGCTGCCCCTGCTGGCGATCGTGCTGCCGCCGTCGTCCGTACGCCTGATCGTCACGGTCCTGGCGGTCCTGGCCGCGCTGGCGCTCACGGGGTGGTGGAGCGCACGGCTGGGCGACGCGACGGTGGGGCGCGCGATACTGCGGAACATGGGTGGGGGAGCGGTGGCCATGGCGGTGACCTATGGGGCGGGGGCGTTGCTGGGGGCGGTGGGGGTCTAGTGCCTCTCGTGTGGAGGGCTGGACCATGCTGACCGCACCGGTGCGGGCGACCCGCCGCCTGCGGAGCCGCCGGCGAGCGCGCTGTCGGAGCTGTTCCGAGGCGGCTCGGCTCTGCCCGACGGCCCACCGTCCGGCTCCCCGGAACCGAGGCCGAGCTTGTTCTGCGGGGGCAACTCGGTTGCGAAGGGGCGGGTCACCTGGGCGAAGATGCCGCATGAGCAGAGAGACGGACGAGGTAAGCGAAGCCATCGCGGGCGAGCTGCGACTGATGGACCCCGACGTGCGCACGTCACGGTCGCAGGCCCGGCAGCTGCTGGATCCTGACTTCGTCGAGGTCGGCGCCTCGGGCCGGAGGTGGACGTACGGGGACATGCTGGCCGCGCTGCCCGAGTTGGACGGCGCGGCAGAGGGCGGCCCGCGCTTCGAGCCCTCGGACATGACCGGTGTCCTGCTGGCACCCGGGCTGGTGCATCTCACCTACGAGACCGTGATCGATGGAAACCGGGCACGACGGAGCTCCCTCTGGCGCAGGCGGAGTGCCGGCGCGGCGTGGCAGATCTACTACCACCAGGCCACACCGATCCCGCCCAAGCGTGCATGAGCGGAATCGTGCGACGGTCTAATTGGCAGAAGGCACCAAAGGCTGCTGACATCGCGTCTCGCATACTTGTTGGTAACAACGTCTAGTCCCGGGCCGACCGGCAGCTCTACGGTGCTCGCATGGAGCCAAACCTGCCCGATGTCGTCCTGTGGTCCATACCGGCCTTCGTCCTGCTCACCGTTGTCGAAATGGTCAGCCACCGCATCCACCCCGACGAGGACGCCGCAGGGTACGAGACCAAGGACGCCGTCACCAGCGTCACCATGGGGCTCGGCAGCCTCGTCTTCGACCTGCTGTGGAAAGTGCCCATCGTGGCGATCTACACCGCGGTCTACGAGCTGACCCCGCTCCGCGTCCCCGTCCTGTGGTGGACGGTCCCGCTGATGCTGCTCGCGCAGGACTTCCTCTACTACTGGTCCCACCGCGGCCACCACGTCATCAGGATCCTCTGGGCCTGCCATGTGGTCCATCACTCCAGCCGGAAGTTCAACCTCACCACCGCGCTGCGCCAGCCCTGGACCTCGCTGACCGTCTGGCCGTTCTATGTGCCGCTCATCGCGTGCGGGGTCCATCCGGCGGCGCTGGCGTTCTGCTCCTCGGCCAATCTCGTCTACCAGTTCTGGGTCCACACCGAACGGATCGACAAGCTGCCCCGGCCCTTCGAGTACGTACTGAACACGCCCTCCCACCACCGGGTGCACCACGCGTCCCAGGGCGGCTATCTCGACCGGAACTTCGGCGGCATCCTGATCCTGTGGGACCGGCTCTTCGGTTCCTTCACCGCCGAGACCGAGCGGCCGGTCTACGGGCTCACCAAGAACATCGCCACCCACAACCCGCTGCGCGTCGCGACCCACGAGTACGCCGCGATCGCCCGGGACGTACGGGCGGCGGTAAGTTGGCGCGAGCGGGCCGGGCGAGTCTTCCGCGGGCCGGGGTGGCAGCCGGCGCCCAAGGTCTCCGCCACCGCCGTCCCCGCACCCGGTCGCACCGGATGAGCGCCGCCACGGTCGCTGATCCGCGGGCGCGCCTCGTACGCCCCCTGCTCATCGCCTTCCTTGTCGCCTCCGCCGTCGATCTCTTCGGCCTCCTCGCCGATGCCGGCATCGCCCACCTCGTCGCCAAGCCGCTGCTCATGCCGCTGCTCGCCGGGTACGCCGCCGCCCGCCGCGGCCCCCGGCCGCTGATCGCCGCGCTGCTCTTCGGCTGGGGCGGCGACACATTCCTGCTGACGGACGCCGACGCCGCCTTCCTCATCGGCATGGGCTCCTTCGCCGCAGGTCATGTCTGCTATCTCTGGCTCTTCGGGCGCGCCCGGAGTTCCGTGCTGCTCGGCGTGGCGTACGCGGTCGTCCTGGCCGGCTTCCTCGTCCTGCTCTGGGGCGGGCTGCCCGCGGACCTGAGGATCCCGATGGCCGGGTACAGCCTGCTGCTCACCGCGATGGCCTACCGGTCCAGTACCTTCGGCCGGTACGCGGCCGTCGGCGGGGCGCTCTTCCTGCTCTCCGACGCGCTGATCGCCACCGGCATCGCCGACCTGCCCCAGCTGCCGGCCCCCGGCTTCTGGATCATGCTCACCTACATCGCGGCGCAGTTCCTGCTGACCGTCGGAGCGCTCGCACCGGGTGCGAAATGGGCCGCTGTCGCCCCTGGGGCGTACCGTGAGCGGAGTATCAGCATCTGAGATCAGCAAGGACCCCCACGCATGCGCGCCACCGTCATCCACGCCCCCCACGACATACGTGTGCAGGAGGTGTCGGACCCGACGATCCAGCAGCCCACCGATGTGGTGCTGCGGGTCCTGCGGGCCTGTATCTGTGGCAGCGACCTGTGGGCGTACCGCGGCGAGTCCGCCCGGCAGCCCGGCCAGCGGATCGGCCACGAGTTCCTCGGGATCGTCGAGGAGGCGGGCTCGGAGGTCGCTGGATTCGCGGTCGGCGACCTGGTCGTCGCCCCCTTCGTCTGGTCCGACGGCACCTGCGAGTACTGCGCCGAGGGCCTGATGACGTCCTGCCCGCAGGGCGGCTTCTGGGGCTCGGTCGGCTCCGACGGCGGCCAGGGCGAGGCCGTCCGCGTCCCGTTCGCCGACGGCACACTGGTCAAGCTCCCGGCCGCCGCCGCGTCCGACGACCGGCTGCTCACGGCGCTCCTGGCCCTGTCCGACGTGCTCGGCACCGGCCACCACGCAGCCGTCGGCGCGGGCGTGAAGCCCGGCTCCACGGTCGCGGTCGTCGGTGACGGGGCGGTCGGCCTGTGCGGCGTCATGGCCGCCAAGCGGCTCGGCGCCGAGCGGATCATCGCGCTGGGCCGCCACCAGGCGCGTACGGACATCGCCCGCAGCTTCGGCGCCACGGACGTCGTCGCCGAGCGCGGCGAGGCGGCCGTCGCCGCCGTACGGGAACTGACCGGCGGCGCGGGCGCGCAGGCCGTGATCGAGGCCGTCGGCACCGAGCAGTCGATGCGTACGGCGGTCGGGATCACCCGCGACGGCGGCTCGATCGGCTACGTCGGCGTGCCGCACGGCAGCGGCACCGGGCTGGACCTCGGCGTCATGTTCGACCGGAACATCGCCCTGCGCGGCGGCGTCGCTCCCGTGCGCGCGTACATTCCGGAACTGCTCCCCGACGTCCTGTCCGGCACGATCGACCCGTCGCCCGTCTTCGACCTCACCATCGGCCTCGACGAGGTCCCCGCCGGCTACCGGGCGATGGACGAGCGTACGGCGCTGAAGGTCCTCATCAAGCCGTAGCGGACCCCGGCAGTGAACGGTGCGGGCCCGGCGGACGAGACATGTCCGCCGGGCCCGTCCCGGTCAGTGGGTGCCGCTCGTGGCAGCCGCGGTGACACTCCACACCGGGGAATCCGCGCCCAGCCGGCCCGGCGGGCGCGACCAGTCCGCCGGGCCGCCCGCGAAGGACACCGGCGGCAGGGCGTACCGCAGGCGTCCCATCTCGCTGTCCGTGATGCCGAGGTACTTCTCGGGGTCGTACGTCTCCGGGGCGCCGTCGGCCGGCTGCTCCGACAGACCCTTGCACAACCAGTGCGCCGTCTGCCCGAGCGCCAGCCGCAGCAGCCGCGAACCGCCGTCGTCGTGCTGATCGGACAGCGCCCGCAGCACCCCCGCCGCCAGCAGGTACCCGGTGCCGTGGTCAAGGGCCTGCGCCGGCAGCGCACCCGGGGCTCCCGAGCTCCCCTCCAGCGTCGCGATGCCGGTGGCCACCTGCACCAGGCTGTCGAAGCCGCGCCGCTCGTGCCACGGCCCGTACCGGCCCCACGCGGACACCTGCGCGAGGACCAGACCGGGACGGCGTACGGCGAGCGCCTCCGGAGTCAGGCCGTACGCCTCCAGCGCGCCCGGCCGGTATCCGGTCACCAGTACATCGGCGTCGGCGAGCAGCTCCTCGAACGTCGCCCGCCCGGCCCGGTCGCGCAGGTCCAGGGAGACCGACCGCTTGCCGAAGCCGGTGTCGTTGTGGGCGTCCTGACTCTCCGGCAGCTGCGGCGCGTCGATCCGCAGCACGTCCGCGCCCAGCAGCGCCAGCGTGCGGGTGGCGACCGGACCGGCGAGCACCCTCGTCAGGTCCAGGACCCGGAGCCCGGCGGCGGGCAGCAGCGGCGAACCCGACAGCGGGGAGAGGCGGCGCGGTGCCACCGGTCCCGGCCCCTCGGTCCGTTCGAGCGTGAGCAGCGGGCGTGCGGCGATCGCGGCGCCCTGCTCGTGCGCCGCCCACTCCTCGGGGGTGCGCAGCGCGACGGCCAGACCGCCCGCGGCGTACACCGTCTCCTCGATCTCCACCGACCGGCGTTCGGCGAGCACAGCCGCCACCGTGTCCACCCCGGTGTCGTCGGGCAGGCCGAGCGCGGCGAGCAACCGGGCGCGGTGGTGCGGGTAGTTGGCATGGGTGCGGACCCAGCCGTCGGCCGTCCGCCAGAACCGGGACAGCGGGGCGAACGTCGTCGGCGCGCGCCCGTCGATCCGCAGATGCCGCTCGCTGAGGAACGCCGTGCCCACCGCCCCGTCGTCGATCCGGACCTGCGGTACGGGACCGGCGCCGCCCCGCGTGCGGCGCGCCGCGAGTTCGGCGGCGGCCAGCGAACAGACCGCGACGGTGGAGCGGGCCAGCTCCAGGACGGGCAGCCGCGCGGGCAGCGCACCGGTCGGTCCGCCGAAGCCGATACGGCCGAGAAGCGCGGGGTCACCGCCGAGAGCGGCCCAGGCCTGCTCCGTACCGGAGCTCTGTACGTGTGTCATGTCCACACTATGGCACTGAGTGCCACCTGACGGAAGGAAGGGCCGGGGGGATGCCCCCGGCCCTTCCCGCTCGTTACGCCTGCCGACTACGAGCCGGTTACTTGCTGACCGCGTTCAGCGCGTTCACCATACCGAAACCGTAGAAGCCGTTGCGGTTCTTGGAACCCTCGCAGACGGCGTCGATCTTGCCGTCGTTGTTGATGTCGTACGGGGCGCCGCACTCGGTCGCGTCCGCCTGGGAGGTCAGCAGCGCCTTCACCGCGGCCGCCGAGGCGTGCGGGTGCGACGACTTGATCAGGGCCACCACACCAGCGACATGCGGGGAGGCCATCGACGTACCGTTCTTGTAGCCGTACTTGCCGCCCGGCAGCGTTGACAGGATCCCACCGCTCGTGGCCGGCGGCGCGGGCGTCTGGTAGATCGTCGAGTCGCCGCCCGGGGCAGCCACATCGATGACACCGTTCCCGTAGTTCGAGTACGAGGACTTCAGCCCCTTGGCACCGGTCGCGGAGACGGTCACGACGCCCGGCAGCATCGCCGGGATGTCGAGGCACTCACGCGGGTCGATCGTCCGGGTCACGGCCGTGGTGTCGTTCGGGCTGGTCGTGTCGTCGATCGCGCCGGAGGCCAGGTCGAAGCGGCTGTTGCCGGCCGAGGCGACGTTCACCGTGCCCTTGCTCTCCGCGTACCGCGTGGCGCGGGCGACGGCCTCGACCAGGGCGCCCTGGTCCGGGTCGTTCTTGCAGTTGAACATCCACGGGTCGGTGTAGTAGCTGTTGTTGGTGACATCGACGCCGTGCTCGGCGGCCCAGACGAAGCCGCAGACGATCGACTCGGTGTAGAAGAAGCCGTTCGGGTTCGCGACCTTGATGCCGGCGACCTTCACGCCCGGCGCGACACCCGTCACCCCGATGCCGTTCTTCGCGGCGGCGATGGTGCCCGCGACATGCGTGCCGTGGTCGCTCTCACCGGCCTTGGGACGCCAGGCGCCGTCCGTCGTGTCCGGCACCCCGGACACGCAGCTCGCGGAGGCCCCGCGGTTGAAGTTCGGCGCCAGGTCCGGGTGGGTGTCGTCGACACCCGTGTCGATGACCGCGACGGTGACCTTGCTGCTGCCCAGCGTCTTCTGGTGCGCCTGGTCCGCCTTGATGGCGGGCAGATCCCACTGCAGGGGCTCCATCGGATCCTGGTCGCCGGTGGCCTCCGCGGCCGCGGTCCGCGCCTCCTCGGCGGAGAGCGGCTGCTCGACCCCGATGTCCGTGGTGGCCTGCGGAACGATGGGGTTGGTACGGGTGGCCCCCGCCGAATCGACGGCCTTGACCCGGCGGATCGACTCCGCGAAGTCCGGGTTCTGCGACTCGACGACGATGACGCCGATCTGCTCATAGGCGATCACCACCGTGCCGCCGGCTGCGGCTATCGCCTTCTTCACCTGCTTGACGGTGCCGTGATTGGCACGGGTGTTGACGACGTACGACAGCTTCGGGCCGTCCGTCGAGACCGCCGCCGTGGGCAGTCCGTCCGACGGGGCGGCGGATGCGGCACTCATAGGCAGGAAGCCGAGCGAGGCAGTGAGGGCCAATCCGACGGGCAGCGTCAGTGCGCGGGTCCGCCTGGATCCCAGATGCGCCATGGGGTCTCCACATCATCCGTGTCAGCCGGCCGGACACGGGATGTGTCCGGACGTGTGCATGAACGGTGAAGCTATCGCTGATCATCCTGCACATCAATGAATTGACGACATTCAGTTCGAAGTGCGCCGCCGATCGGGCGAAGCGGAGGAGCAGCAACGCGCGGTGAACCGCTTCGCCGCGCCCCACGTGCCGTTGTCAGGGGAGTCGCACCACCAACCCCCCGACATCGAGGTTCTGTTGTGAAACCCACCACCACCCCCACCACCGCACCCGCGTCGCGAGGAGAATCCGTGGCTACCGATGCATCGCCGCCCAAGGCCGGTCCGGACACCGGCCCTGCCCAGCCCACGACAGAACGGTTCGTCGAGGTTCAGGAGAGCCCGGAGTTCGCCGAACTGCGCCACGCGCACCGCTCGTTCGCCTTCCCGCTGACCATCGCGTTCGTGCTCTGGTACCTGCTCTACGTGCTGCTGTCGAACTACGCCGGCGGCTTCATGGGCACCAAGGTGTACAGCAACATCAACGTGGCCTTCGTGTTCGGTCTCGCCCAGTTCGTCACCACCTTCCTCATCGCCTGGTTCTACGCGCGGCACGCCGCGACGAAGCTCGACCCGAAGGCCGAGGCCATCAAGTCCCGTATGGAGGCCGACGCATGAGCGCCGCGTACCACTCGCACCCCGTGATCCAGCTCGCCGCCTCGTCCACCGCCGAGCACCGGCCGCTGATCATCACGCTGTTCGCGGTCTTCGTCGCCGCGACCCTGGGCATCACCGTCTGGGCCGGCCGGCAGACCAGGAGCGCCTCCGACTTCTACGCGGGCGGCCGCCAGTTCACCGCCTTCCAGAACGGGCTCGCGGTCTCCGGCGACTACATGTCCGCCGCCTCGTTCCTCGGTATCGCCGGTGCCATCGCCCTCTTCGGCTACGACGGCTTCCTCTACTCGATCGGCTTCCTCGTCGCCTGGCTGGTGGCCCTGCTGCTCGTCGCGGAACCGCTGCGCAACTCCGGCCGCTACACGATGGGTGACGTCCTCGCCTACCGGATGCGGCAGCGCCCGGTCCGTACCGCCGCGGGCGTCTCCACCATCGTCGTCTCGATCTTCTACCTGCTGGCGCAGATGGCGGGCGCGGGCGTGCTCGTCTCGCTGCTCCTCGGCATCACCAGCGACGCCGGAAAGATCCTCATCGTCGCCCTGGTCGGCGTCCTGATGATCGTGTACGTCACCATCGGCGGCATGAAGGGCACCACCTGGGTTCAGATGGTCAAGGCCGTCCTGCTCATCGCCGGCGCCCTCCTGATGACCTTCCTGGTGCTGCTCAAGTTCGACTTCAACATCTCCGACCTGCTGGGCACGGCCGCCGAGAAGAGCGGCCACGGAGCGGCGTTCCTGGAGCCCGGCCTCAAGTACGGCGCCACCGGCACCTCGAAGCTGGACTTCCTCTCCCTCGGCATCGCCCTGGTCCTCGGCACCGCCGGACTCCCGCACATCCTGATCCGCTTCTACACCGTCCCGACCGCCAAGGCCGCCCGTAAGTCGGTGAACTGGGCCATCGGCATCATCGGCGCCTTCTACCTGATGACGATCGCGCTCGGATTCGGCGCCGCGGCGCTCATCGGCCCGGACGAGATCAGAGCGAAGAACCCGGCCGGCAACGCCGCGGCGCCGCAGCTCGCCGAATACCTCGGCGGGGTCGGCACGACGGGCGGAGCGGTGCTGCTCGCCGTGATCTCGGCCGTCGCCTTCGCCACGATCCTCGCCGTCGTCGCGGGCCTCACCCTCGCCTCCTCGTCCTCCTTCGCCCACGACATCTACGCCAACGTCATCCGCAAGGGGAAGGCCACCGAGAAGGAGGAGATGCGGGCCGCCCGCTGGGCCACCGTCCTCATCGGCGCGGTCGCGATCATCCTCGGCGCCTTCGCCCGCGACATGAACGTCGCCGGCCTGGTGGCTCTCGCCTTCGCGGTCGCCGCCTCCGCCAACCTCCCGACCCTTCTCTACAGCCTCTTCTGGAAACGGTTCACCACCCAGGGCGCCCTCTGGTCGATCTACGGCGGTCTGGCCTGCTCCGTGATCCTGGTGCTGTTCTCGCCGGTCGTCTCCGGCAACGCGAAGACATCGATGTTCAAGGGCGTCGACTTCGCCTGGTTCCCGCTGGAGAACCCCGGCCTGATCTCCATCCCGCTGGGCTTCCTGCTCGGCTGGCTCGGCTCCCTCCTCTCGAAGGAGGAGCCGGACCAGGGCAAGTACGCCGAGCTGGAGGTCAAGTCCCTCACCGGCGTCGGTGCCCACTGACGAGAAGGAACCAATCGAAAGGTTCGAGCCACGCACCACGCTGTTCCCGGGGCCGCGTCGTAGAGTCCTACGACGCGGCCGCGCCGCACCTCGTGACAACCGGGCCACCTGCGTGTCACAGGTCTCGCGTAGTCTCGAATCAGTCAGATCCGCAACCGGGATCCACCGCGGGAGGGGGCCCACCATGCTCATCGACACCTACGACCGGGTCGCCACCGACCTGCGCGTCTCGCTGACCGACCGCTGCAACCTCCGGTGCACCTACTGCATGCCCGAAGAGGGACTGCAGTGGCTGGCCAAGCCGGACCTGCTGAGCGACGACGAGATCGTCCGGCTTGTCCGTATCGCCGTCACCCGGCTGGGGATCACGGAAGTCCGCTTCACCGGCGGCGAGCCGTTGCTGCGCCCCGGCCTCGTCTCCATCGTCGAGCAGTGCGCGGCGCTGACGCCCCGCCCGAAGATGTCGCTGACGACCAATGGCATCGGGCTGAAGCGTACGGCGGCCGCCCTCAGGTCCGCCGGACTGGACCGGGTCAATGTCTCCCTGGACACCCTGCGCCCCGACGTCTTCAAGACCCTCACCCGACGCGACCGCCACCACGACGTGCTGGCAGGCCTCGAAGCCGCCCACGACGCAGGCCTCACCCCGGTCAAGGTCAACACCGTGCTGATGCCGGGGCTCAACGAGGACGAGGCCCCCGACCTGCTCGCCTGGGCCGTGGAACACGGATACGAACTGCGCTTCATCGAGCAGATGCCGCTCGATGCCCAGCACGGCTGGAAGCGCGACGGCATGATCACGGCAGGCGACATCCTCGCCTCGCTGCGCACCCGCTTCGCCCTCACCGCCGAGGGCGAGGACGAGCGCGGCTCCGCCCCCGCCGAGCGCTGGCTCGTCGACGGCGGACCCCACCGGGTCGGCGTCATCGCCTCCGTCACCCGCCCGTTCTGCCGGGCCTGCGACCGCACCCGGCTCACCGCCGACGGCCAGGTGCGGACCTGCCTGTTCGCCCGCGAGGAGACCGATCTGCGCGGCGCGCTGCGGTCCGAGGCCCCGGACGAGGAGATCGCCCGGCTCTGGCGTCTCGCGATGTGGGGAAAAAAGGCCGGATCCGGTCTGGACGACCCGTCGTTCCTGCAGCCCGACCGCCCGATGTCGGCGATCGGCGGCTAGGCCGCCCAGCCCCGCCGCGGCGGCGAACGGTCCTCAGTGCCCCTCGGCCGAGGACTCCCACTCCGCCAGCGTCACGACATCCTTCAGGAAACCTCGAACCCCCAGGAACGAGGAGAGATGCTCCCGGTGCTCGTCGCAGGCCAGCCAGGTCTTACGGCGCTCGGGGGCGTGCAGCTTCGGATTGTTCCAGGCCAGCACCCATACGGCGGCCGTACGGCAGCCCTTGGCGGAACAGATCGGTGCGGTGGCAGCGCTCTCGGCGGCATGTTCGGGGGAGTTCACGGACTCAACACTAGGGCCCTGCGAGAGCCGGAGAAAAAACGACGCCGAGCAGCCACGGGGGGAGCTGCCCGGCGTCGGTCTGTCGCTCCGACGGGGGATGCGGAGCGCGTAGGCAGTATGTCACGCGGACCGGGGTGCGGTGCACCTGAACTGCATGATTGATCCGACGCTTTTCTTGAGCTCCGGGTGTGCCGTGCGCTCAACTGTGCTCATGCGGTTCCGCCGCACCACGGGCCCGGTCGGCCACCGGTCCGGAATCCGCGGGACCGGCCACCGGGGCGGCGTCGAGCATCGGCCGCGCGGGCGGCGATACGAAGGTCGAGGGCAGCGAAGGGGGCGTTTCCCGGCCCGCGTTGGCGATGACGACGGCGACGTACGGAAGCAGGGCACCCAGGACGAGCGCCACGATGGCCACAGGCCTCTCGATGTTCCACAGCACTGCGGCAAGGATCACCGAGACCGTCCGTACGGACATCGAGATCACGTAGCGGCGCTGCCTGCCGCGCACATCGTCCGCGAGGCTCTGCCGCGCTCCCGTGATCCGGAAGACCTCCGCCCCGCTCTGCTTCCACATCACGTTCCACCACCCTTCCCCGGGCTCTCCGCGAGCCGCTCCCACGGTACGCCCGGCATCCGACGGGCACGAGACCGGGGCACGCCGTATCCATGCACAACCGCACCCTCGTGGCACGGACGGACCTGCCTGACATGCGGAGTACCGCCGATGGGCCGAGACTGGGCGCACATGCGCGACAGCGCGCCGCATGAGGAGGCGACATGGGCTGGTTGTGGGCAATCATCGTGGGGCTGGTCCTCGGTCTGATCGCCAAGGCGATCCTGCCGGGCAAACAGAACATCCCACTCTGGCTGACGACCGTTTTCGGCATCATCGGCAGCGTCCTCGGCAATACCGTCGCGACCTGGATCGGCGTCAATGACACCGCGGGCATCGACTGGACGCGCCACCTGCTGCAGCTGATCGGCGCCGTGGTCGTCGTCGGTGTCGGCGACATGCTCTGGACATCGATGCGCGGCACCAGACAGAAGGCCTGATCGGGCACCCGTACAGCACAGTGCGGCCGGGCACGCATCCCGCGTGCCCGGCCGCAGTGCGCGTCCGTTTCCGGTCAGCCGGCGATGACCTCGATGGCCGCGAGGTTCTTCTTGCCCCGGCGCAGCACCAGCCAGCGCCCGTGCAGCAGTTCCTCACGGGCCGGTGCGGCCTCGCCGTCCGCGACCTTGACGTTGTTCACGTAGGCCCCGCCCTCCTTGACCGTGCGGCGGGCTCCCGACTTGCTCGGCGCCAGGCCGGCCTCCACCAGGAGGTCCACCAGCGGGCCGAGCTCGGTGACCTGCGCGTGCGGCACCTCGGACAGTGCGGCGCTCAGCGTCGCCTCGTCCAGCTCGCCGAGCTCACCCTGACCGAAGAGTGCCTTCGACGCCGCGATGACCGCAGCGCACTGGTCGGCGCCGTGCACCAGCGTCGTCAGCTCCTCGGCCAGCGCGCGCTGCGCCGTCCGGGCCTGCGGGCGCTCCTGGGTGAGCTGCTCCAGCTCCGCCAGCTCTGCGGGGTTCTGGAAGCTGAGGATGCGCATGTACCGGGAGATGTCCCGGTCGTCCACGTTCAGCCAGAACTGGTAGAACGCGTACGGCGTCGTCATCGCCGGGTCGAGCCAGACGGCCCCGCTCTCGGACTTGCCGAACTTGGTCCCGTCCGCCTTCGTCATCAGCGGGGTCGCCAGCGCGTGCACCTCGGCGCCCGGCTCCAGGCGGTGGATCAGGTCGAGGCCCGCGGTGAGGTTGCCCCACTGGTCGCTGCCGCCCTGCTGGAGGGTGCAGCCGTAGCGCCGGTACAGCTCCAGGTAGTCCATGCTCTGGAGCAGCTGGTAGCTGAACTCGGTGTAGCTGATGCCTTCGTCGGACTGCAGCCGCCGGGCGATGGAGTCCTTGGTCAGCATCTTGTTGACGCGGAAGTGCTTGCCGATGTCCCGGAGGAACTCGATCGCGGACATGCCCGCGGTCCAGTCCAGGTTGTTGACCATGACCGCCGCGTTCTCGCCCTCGAAGGACAGGAACGGCTCGATCTGGGACCGCAGCCGCGACACCCAGTTGGCGACCGTCTCCGGGTCGTTCAGCGTGCGCTCGGCGGTCGGCCGCGGGTCACCGATCTGACCGGTGGCCCCGCCCACCAGGGCGAGCGGCCGCAGACCGGCCTGCTGGAGCCGGCGCATGGTGAGCACCTGCACCAGATGGCCGACGTGCAGACTCGCCGCGGTGGGGTCGTAGCCGCAATAGAACGTGACGGGACCGTCCGCGAGAGCCTTGCGCAGTGCGTCCTCATCAGTGGACTGGGCGAACAGCCCACGCCACTTCAGCTCGTCGACGATGTCCGTCACGGTTCCGTGTCTCCTCAGCTAC
The DNA here is from genome assembly GCF_043200055.1 of Streptomyces sp. NPDC048496. Taxonomy (NCBI): domain Bacteria; kingdom Bacillati; phylum Actinomycetota; class Actinomycetes; order Kitasatosporales; family Streptomycetaceae; genus Streptomyces; species Streptomyces sp. NPDC048496. The sequence goes on from NZ_JBICXB010000009.1 coordinate 154,849, forward strand.
GTGTATCGAAAGGCAACAGTCAGTCTAGGCGGGTCACACGCCCGGGCTCACCGAGCTCATGTTGAAGTCCGGGATCCGCAGCGCGGGCATCGCGGCCCGGGTGAACCAGTCGCCCCACTCGCGCGGCAGCGTCTTCTCGGTGCGGCCGGCCTCGGACGCCCGGGAGAGCAGGTCGACGGGCGACTCGTTGAACCGGAAGTTGTTCACCTCGCCGACCACCTCGCCGTCCTCCACGAGATACACCCCGTCGCGGGTCAGCCCGGTCAGCAGCAGCGTCGCCGGGTCGACCTCCCGGATGTACCAGAGGCAGGTCAGCAGCAGGGCACGGCCGGTCGTCGCCGCGACCATCTCGTCGAGCGACCGCTCACCGCCGCCGTCGAGCACCAGGTTGTCGATCGCGGGGGCGACCGGCAGCCCGGTCAGCCCCGCCGTGTGCCGGGTGGTGGTCAGACGGTCCAGCCGGCCGTCCTTGATCCAGTCCGTCGACGTCAGCGGCAGACCGTTGTCGAAGACGGAGCCGGTGTCCCCCGAGGCATGGGCGATCACGAACGGAGCGGACTCCAGCCCCGGCGCGTTCGGGTCGCTGCGCAGCGTGAGCGGCAGCTCGGACAGCTTCTCGCCGAGCCGGGTGCCGCCACCCGGCTTCGAGAAGACCGTCCGGCCCTCGGCGGCGTCCCGGGCCGTCGACGACCACAGCTGGTAGATCAGCAGATCGGCCACGGCGGTCGGCGGCAGCAGCGTCTCGTACCGCCCGGCGGGCAGCTCGATACGGCGCTCCGCCCAGCCGAGCCGCTGCGCCAGCTCCGCGTCCAGCTCGGCCGGGTCGACATCCTTGAAGTCCCTGGTGGCACGGCCCGCCCACGCGGAACGCGACCGGTCGGGCGACTTGGCGTTCAGCTCCAGCGTGCCGTTCGGCTGGTCGTGACGCAGCCGCAGCCCCGTCGACGTGCCCAGATACGTCGAGGTCAGCTGGTGGTGCGCGAAGCCGTACAGCTCACGGCCGCCGGCCCGGGCGCGGGCGAAGGCGTCACCGAGCGCCGGGGCGAACTCCGCGAACACGTCGGAACCCGTCTCGGCCGACGCGTCCGTGAAATCGGGCGATGACGGCACACCGGTGATCAGCGGCTGCGCGTCCTCGGCCGGACCTGCGCCCCGCGCGGCCGCCTCGGCGGCCCGTACCAGCGGCTCGAGGTCCTCGGCGGTGACGGCGGACCGCGACACGACTCCGGACGCGGCCCCCTCGGCGCCGTCGACCGTCGCGATGACGGTCAGGGTCCGCCCCCGGGTCACCCCGTTCGTGGTGAGCGCGTTGCCCGCCCAGCGCAGATTGGCGGAGGACGCCTCGTCGGCGATGACGACACAGCCGTCGGCGGTGGACAGTTCGAGCGCGCGCTCGACGATCTCGTACGGCTTGCTGACGCGGCTCATCGGCCCGCCTCCTGCGTCGTGTTGAGGATGTTCACGCCTCGGAAGAGGGCGGAGGGGCAGCCGTGCGAGACGGCCGCGACCTGGCCCGGCTGGGCCTTGCCGCAGTTGAAAGCGCCGCCCAGGACGTACGTCTGCGGGCCGCCGACCTTCTCCATCGAGCCCCAGAAGTCCGTCGTCGTCGCCTGGTACGCGACGTCGCGCAGCTGTCCGGCCAGCTTGCCGTTCTCGATGCGGAAGAACCGCTGCGCGGTGAACTGGAAGTTGTAGCGCTGCTGGTCGATCGACCAGGACCGGTCGCCGACCACGTAGATGCCGCGCTCCACCCCGCCGATCAGATCCTCGGTGGACAGGCCGCCCGGGTCCGGCTGCAGCGACACGTTCGCCATCCGCTGCACGGGGACATGGCTCGGGGAGTCCGCGTACGCGCACCCGTTGGACCGTCCGAGACCCGTCAGCTTCGCGATCCGCCGGTCCAGCTGGTAACCGACCAGCGTGCCGTCCTTGATCAGGTCCCAGGACTGGGCCTCGACACCCTCGTCGTCGTACCCGATGGTCGCGAGTCCGTGCTCGGCGGTCCGGTCGCCCGTCACATTCATCACGGGGGAGCCGTACGCCAGCTTGCCCAGCTGGTCGAAGGTGGCGAACGAGGTTCCGGCGTACGCCGCCTCGTACCCCAGCGCCCGGTCCAGCTCCGTGGCATGCCCGATCGACTCGTGGATCGTCAGCCAGAGATTCGACGGGTCGACCACCAGGTCGTACGTCCCCGCCTCGACACTCGGAGCCCGCATCTTCTCCGCGAGCAGCCCCGGGATCCGCTCCAGCTCGGAATCCCAGTCCCAGCCGGTTCCGGTGAGGTACTCCCAGCCACGCCCCACCGGAGGGGCGATGGTCCGCATCGAGTCGAACTCACCCGTCGTGCCGTCCACGGCGACCGCGGTGAACTCCGGGTGCAGCCGGACCCGCTGCTGGGTGGTGACGGTGCCCGCCGTGTCCGCGTAGAACTTGTTCTCGTGGACGGTCATCAGCGAGGCGTCGACGTGCGCGACGCCCTCGGCACCCAGGAGCCGGCTGCTCCACTCGGCGAGCAGCGCCGCCTTCTCCTCGTCCGGTACGGAGAACGGGTCGATCTCGTACGCCGACACCCAGGTCCGCTCACCGTGCACCGGCTCGTCCGCCAGCTCCACGCGCTCGTCCGAGCCCGCCGCCGCGATCACCTTCGCCGAGAGCTTCGCCATGGCGACCGCCTGTGACGCCACCTTCGCCGCGGCGTCCATGGTCAGATCGACCCCGGAGGCGAACCCCCACGCCCCGCCGTGCACCACCCGTACCGCGTACCCGAGGTCGGTGGTGTCCGAGGTCCCCGAGGGCCGGGCGTCCCGCAGCCGCCAGGAGGCGCTGCGCACCCGCTCGAAGCGGAAGTCCGCATGCGTGGCGCCCAGCGCGCGGGCCCGGGCGAGCGCCGCGTCGGCGAGGGCTCGTAGCGGCAGGGCGAGAAACGACTGATCTACCTCGTGGGCCACGAAGGGCTCCCCTCCTTTTGACAGTGCTCGCAGTGAATCATGGAGCGGACCGTCACCGGTCGGCTACTGGTTTGCGGGTCCTGAGCATGCCGCACGGCAGTAGGCCGAATGTTGCCGGTGGCCACCAGGGTCTCCGGGGCCCTGAGATCCATTGATGCCATCCACGTCGCGAGCGCGCTCGTCATCGGCGGAGCCCTCGACTCCCTGATCACGTACGACAAGCGAATGCTGGAAACGGCGAGGGAAGAGGGCCTGTCCGCGCATGCGCCCGGAATGGTGGAATGAGGCCGGGCCGCCGCCGACTGTAGGAACCCCACAGTGCCTCGTGGAAGCCACTGTCAGGGGCCGAGTCCTTGGAAAGCGCATGGTAGCGATAGGTTTTCGAGGTACCAGACCGCTATCGAAAGGGTGATCCGTTGAGCCGCTCGGTTCTCGTCACCGGAGGAAACCGGGGCATCGGCCTCGCCATCGCCCGCGCTTTCGCCGACAACGGCGACAAGGTCGCGATCACGTACCGCTCGGGCGAGCCGCCCCAGGTCCTCACCGAAGCGGGGGTCCTGGCCGTCCGGTGCGACATCACCGACGCCGAGCAGGTGGAGCAGGCATACAAGGAGATCGAGGAGAAGCACGGTCCGGTCGAGGTGCTGGTCGCCAACGCCGGTATCACCAAGGACCAGTTGCTGATGCGGATGTCCGAGGAGGACTTCACGTCCGTAATCGACACCAACCTCACCGGCACCTTCCGGGTCGTCAAGCGTGCCAACCGCGGCATGCTGCGCGCCAAGAAGGGCCGTGTCGTCCTCATCTCCTCCGTCGTCGGCCTTCTCGGCTCGGCGGGGCAGGCCAACTACGCCGCGTCCAAGGCCGGCCTGGTCGGCTTCGCCCGGTCGCTGGCGCGTGAGCTCGGCTCGCGGAACATCACCTTCAACGTCGTCGCGCCCGGTTTTGTCGACACCGACATGACCCAGGCGCTCACCGAGGAGCAGCGCAAGGGCATCGTCGCCCAGGTGCCGCTGGCCCGTTACGCGCAGCCCGAGGAGATCGCCGCCGCGGTGCGCTTCCTCGCCTCCGACGACGCGTCGTACATCACTGGAGCCGTCATCCCCGTTGACGGCGGATTGGGCATGGGTCACTGACCACCATGATCGGAATTCTCGACGGCAAGCGCATCCTCATCACCGGTGTGCTGATGGAGTCGTCCATCGCCTTCCACACCGCCAAGGTGGCCCAGGAGCAGGGTGCCGAAGTCATCCTGACGGCCTTCCCCCGGCCCACGCTGACGGAGCGCATCGCCAAGAAGCTGCCCAAGCCCGCCAAGGTCATCGAGCTGGACGTGACCAACACCGAGCACCTGGACCGGCTCGAAGGCCTGGTCCGTGCGGAGCTCGGTTCGCTGGACGGCGTCGTCCACTCCATCGGCTTCGCGCCGCAGGACGCGCTCGGCGGCAACTTCCTGAACACCCCGTTCGAGTCCGTCGCCACCGCGATGCACGTCTCGGCGTTCTCGCTGAAGTCGCTCGCCATGGCCTGCAAGCCGCTGATGAGCGAGGGCGGCTCGATCGTCGGCCTCACCTTCGACGCACAGTTCGCCTGGCCGCAGTACGACTGGATGGGCCCGGCCAAGGCCGCGCTGGAGGCCACCTCCCGCTACCTCGCCCGCGACCTGGGCAAGGACGACATCCGCTGCAACCTGATCTCCGCCGGACCGATCGGCTCGATGGCCGCCAAGTCCATCCCGGGCTTCTCGGAGCTCGCGGACGTGTGGAACACCCGCTCCCCGCTGTCCTGGAACATGGCCGACCCGGAGCCGGCCGGCCGCGGCGTCGTCGCCCTGCTCTCGGACTTCTTCCCGAAGACCACGGGTGAGATCATCCACGTCGACGGTGGCGTGCACATGATGGGTGCCTGACCTCGTACGACCCGGCACGATCCGGCCGCGTACCACCTCCGAGCGGGTGGTGCGCGGCCGTCGTGCGTCTCCGCCCGGTCTTCCCCCGCTCAAGTCGAAAAGACGGTCGATCCACCGCAGAATGTGGTGGAACCGGACTTTTGGTCAGGCTGCGGAGGTGATCGCTGTGCGCCCCACACGTCGCCGAACCCGGGCCCTGCTGGCGGCCTCGGCCGTCGCCGTCGCACTTGCCGCCCCCATAGGCATATCCGTCATGGGGCGGATGGGCGCGGGAACGTCCGCACCCGCCGGCCCCACCCCGGACCCCTCCGGCGCCGAATGCCGTACGACGGTCCAGGGCTCCCAGGTGGTCGCCTACTGCCACAACCCGTACCCCTCCATCGACCGGGTGCAGCTGCACACCGAATGCCGCCGCTGGTGGGACATCGACGCGGACGGCATACCCGTCGACGTCGCTCCCGGACAGACGGTGCGGCTCGACGACCGCTGCTGGAAGGAAGTCGCCTCCGCCTGGGTCACCCACCGCCGGATATAGATCCACTCCTCCGGGTCATTTCCGTTCCACCAGACAGCTCAGTGCGTGGCTCGCCGCCTCGGCGGCCGCAGTCTCCGCGTCACCGGCCCGGATCGCCTCGACCAGTCGCCCATGGTCCATATGGTTCTCCGGCCGCAGTTCGTGCCCGACATCGACCCGCAGATAGTCGCGCAGCAGATCCCCCAGATCGGCATAGAGACCCGTCAGTACGTCATTGTGCGAGGCGGCGACCACGGCCAGATGCAGCGTGGCATCCGCTGCCACGAACGCCTCCGCGTCCCCTGCGGCCCAGGTCTCCTCGCGGCGCGCCATGAGCGCGTCCAGCTGCTTCAGATCCCGCTCGGTGCGCCGGACGGCCGCCAGCCGGGCCGCGGACGACTCCAGTGTCGAGCGCAGCTCGGCGACATGGCGCGGGTCGGCGGAGGCGAAACGGCGGTGCATCACCCCGGCCAGTTCGCTGGTGGCGACGACATACGTGCCCGACCCCTGACGGATGTCCAGCAGCCCGTTGTGCGCGAGCGCGCGCACCGCCTCGCGGACGGTGTTGCGGGCCACCCCCAGCTGCTCGACCAGCTCGGGTTCGGTCGGAATCCGCGAACCGACGGGCCACTCGCCCGAGGTGATCTGATTCCTCAACTGGGCAATCACCTGGTCGGCGAGTGCCGAACGTCGCGGAGACGTCAGCGCCATGATGCTCCTTGCTCGGTTCCTTGGGTCTCCGGATTCTCCGGTCTGCGGGTTTCCCGAAGGTTTCCGAAGCTTCTCAGACGATTGGACAATCAATCATCCCATGATTCTATGATGGGGCCCATGCCCGACGACGAGACCCAGCGCCAGCCCCTGACCCTGAACAGGCACACCACCACGGCGAACATCCCCCTGGACGCCCCGGCTCCGCCGGCCGCCGCGGATCCCGCCCCCTGGCTCCTGCGCCTGGTCACCGTCGGTCTCGTTCTCACCGCGCTCAATCTCCGCCCCGCCATCACCAGCCTCGGCGCCCTCCTCGAAGAGGTACGGGACGGGCTGCACATGAGCGGCAGCGTCGCCGGTGTCCTTACCTCCGTACCGCCGCTCTGTTTCGCCGTCTTCGGCATCATGGCGCCTCGCCTCGCCCGCCGCTTCGGCCCCGGCGCGGTCGTCTGCGCCGGCATGGTCGCCATCACGGCCGGACTGCTGATCCGGCCCCTTGTCGGCTCCACGGCCGGTTTTCTCGCCGCCAGCGCCCTCGCGCTCATGGGCATCGCCGTCAGCAATGTTCTGATGCCGGTGATCGTCAAGCGCTGGTTCCCGGACCGGGTCGGCTCCATGACCGGGCTCTACTCCATGGCGCTGGCCCTCGGCACCTCACTCGCCGCGGCCGTCACCGTGCCCATGACCGATGCGCTCGGCGGCAGTTGGAAGGCAGGTCTGGGGATCTGGGCCATGCTCGGAGCGGCGGCGATCATGCCCTGGATCCCGCTGGTACGGGACCGGCGCGGCACCCGGGGACAGCCCGCCGGCCAGCAGCACCAGGACGCCCCGGCCCTGCGGATCACCCGCTCCCGCACAGCCTGGGCCCTCGCCTGCTTCTTCGGCCTCCAGGCCACGGCCGCGTACATCACCATGGGCTGGATGCCGCAGATCTTCCGCGACGCCGGGGTCTCCGCCGGCACGGCGGGGGTGCTGCTCGCCGTGACCATGGCCATGGGCGTGCCGCTCGCCTTCGTCATCCCGCGGGCCGCCGCCCGGATGCGGAACCAGGGCCCGATCGTCGTCGTGCTCGGCACCTGCGGCCTCATCGGCTACGCCGGTCTCTACCTTGCACCGGCGGGCGGCGCCTGGGCCTGGGCGCTCCTCCTCGGCATAGCCAACTGTGCCTTCCCGCTCGCCCTCACCATGATCGGCATGCGGTCCCGGAGCGGCGCCGGAGTGGTCCGCCTGTCGGCGTTCGCCCAGTCCACCGGCTATCTGATCTCGATCCCCGGCCCGCTGCTGGTCGGCGTGCTCTACCAGCACAGCGGCGGGTGGGGGCTGCCGATCGCGCTGATGGCGGGCCTCATGGTGCCGCAGATGGCGGCGGGAATTCTGGCCGGGCGGGACCGGACGATCGAGGACGAAAGCTGAGATGCGAGACTGGCCCCATGCCAGTGCTCGATCCGAATCCCCAGAACGGTCAGAAGAAGCTTCTCCTCGTGCTCGGAGTCATGCTCCTGATCACGGTGATCATCGGAGTGATCGCTTCGATCGCCTCTCCCTGACACCTGCCCAGTGCCACGCCCCGACGTCCCCGCCGGGGATGGTGGGGCTAGCACCACCATCCCCTAGGGGGCCAGGGTCAGGGTGAAGTGGGTGGGTCACCGGATGGGACGGGCGCCGCCGGATCCGTAGGTTTCAAGTATCAGAACCGATGCCCCACGGAGGCGGACATGTCGGCCCGTACGTACACCCGGTCCCCCCGCCCCGCGTCGGCCGGCGTCGAGGTCCGGCTGCCGTGGTGGGCCATCGCGCTCCCCTCGGTGGCGTTCGCCGTCCTCCTGCTGATGATGGTGGGATCCGGCCAGGCGCACGCGGCGACGGGCGACCCGGCGATCGGCCGGTTGCTTCAGCGAATCGTGGACCTGCTGATCCGCTGAGGGCGTTCACCCGCGGCGGGGGAGCCCTTCAACACCCTGCGACGGGCGGAACATTTCATGCGAAGCTGAGGTGTATGAGCGTCGATACACCTCGCAGGATCGTCCTTCTCAGACACGCAAAGGCGGAATGGTCGCAGGACTCCGACCACGAGCGACCGCTCGCGGAGCGCGGCCGCAAGGATGCGCCGGTGGCAGGCCGCAAACTCGTCGATTCCGGCATCGTCGTCGATCTGGCCCTCTGCTCGACCGCCGCCAGGACGCGCGAGACCTGGAAGCTGGCGGTACACGAGATGCCGAAGCGTCCCAAGACCGTGCACGAGGAGCGGCTCTACGAGGCCTCGCTCGGCGAGCTGATCGCCCTGATCAACGAGACCCCCGATGAGGTACGGAACCTGCTGATCATCGGTCACAACCCCGGGATGCACGCTCTCGCCGACGCCCTCTCCGCATCGGCGGAGGGCGACACCCTGGCCCGGATGACCCACGGCGGATTCCCGACCGCCGCGTTCGCCGTCGTCGAGTTCTCCGGCTCCTGGAAGGGCGTGGAGCACGGCGTGGGCAAGCTGATCGAGTACTGGACGCCGAACGACTGATCGCGACGTCGTACGCGGATGGGCCCGGCACGGGTGAGGTGCCGGGCCCATCCGCGTACACGGAGCGGTGGATCGGTCAGGCGAGGCCGTCGGCCGCCTCGACCTCTTCACGGGTGATCCCGAGCAGATACAGCACGGTGTCCAGGAACGGCACGTTCACCGCGGTGTGCGCGGCCTCGCGGACGACCGGCTTGGCGTTGAAGGCGACCCCGAGGCCGGCCGTGTTCAGCATGTCCAGGTCATTCGCTCCGTCACCGATCGCGACGGTCTGCGCCAGCGGCACCCCGGCCTGCTCGGCGAAACTGCGCAGCAGCCGGGCCTTGCCCGCCCGGTCCACGACGTCGCCGACGACCCGCCCGGTGAGCTTACCGTCGACCACTTCCAGGGTGTTGGCAGAGGCGAAGTCGAGCCCGAGCCGTTCCTTCAGGTCGTCCGTGACCTGGGTGAACCCGCCGGAGACGACGCCCACTTGATAGCCGAGCCGCTTCAGCGTGCGGATCAGCGTGCGCGCACCGGGGGTCAGTCGCACCTCGGCGCGCACCTTCTCCACCACCGACACATCGAGCCCCGCCAGCAGTGCCACCCGCGCGTGCAGAGACTGCTCGAAGTCGAGCTCGCCACGCATCGCCTGCTCGGTCACCTCGGCGACCTTGTCCTCACAGCCGGCGTGCGCCGCGAACAGCTCGATGACCTCGTCCTGGATCAGCGTCGAGTCGACATCCATGACGACCAGTCGCTGCGCCCGGCGGCTCAGCCCGGCGGACACGACCGCCACATCGACGCCGATGCCGGCGGCCTCGGTCGCCAGCGCGGTCCGCAGCTCCGCGGTTCCGGTGCCGGACACGGCGAACTCGACGGCCGTGACCGGGTACTTCGCCAGCCGGAAGATCCGGTCGATGTTGCCGCCGGTCGACGTGATCGTGGCCGCTATGGCGGCGGTCGACTCGGCGGTCAGCGGGTGTCCGAGCACCGTCACATGGGAGCGCCCGTACCCACGCGGCCGGTTGTCACCGGTACCGGAGATGATCTCGGCCTGCAGCTTCAGCGATTCGGCCCAGTTGTGCACGGTCGCCCGCAGATCGCCCTCGGTGGTACCGCCCGCGGTGGGGGTGGTGACCAGTGCGCACAGAACGATGCGGCCACGGGTGACGACCTGCTCGATGTCGACGACATCGACCGCATAGGCGGCGAGCGTGTCGAAGAGCCCGGCGGTGATTCCCGGACGGTCCTTCCCGAAGATCTTCACGAGAAGGGTGGGGGTGTCGGTGCCCTGACGGGACTCAGGGGCCTCAGAGGGCTCGGGAGACGGGGAGGACTGAGGGGACTGAGATGCGCTCATGGTGTTCCCACCGTATCGGTCCCCTTCACGCCCTCGAACCCCCGTCCCGCGGACCGGACAGCGGAAACGGTCCCCTGCCGATCGGCCCGGCCCCTGTCCACGGCGGGAGTGAGCAGCCCTGCACGGCGCGTGTTCGATGCGGTGGGACGTTCAAGCCCGTCCGGGGGTCCCGCATGTCCTCGAGGCAGGATCGTGCGGCGCCCCGTCCGGGGGCCGCCGTCGGGCCGGACGCGCTCCCCGGGCCGTCCGGCCCTCGCGGACAGCGCGGTCAGCCGGCCCCGGGCGTCCGGCCGGACGGCGGCAACCCTTCCCCGTCCCCCGGCCCTGGCCCCGGCCCTGGCCCCGGCGGCGGCACTGCCGGCCGTACGGGCGGACCGATCGGCCCCGCCACCGTCGGCGCACTGTGAATCCCGCCCCTCGCCGGATCCGGATACGGACGCAGATACGGATTGGTCTCGTCGTGCGACGGCCGGTACACCCGCGACGGCGTGTACGGTCCGGGCCCCCCACCGTCACCGCTGCCGTTGCCGCTGCCGCTGCCCCCGCCGGCCGGCCCCGCCCCCGACGGAACCGCCCCCGCCCACCAGGCCACCGCCGCCCCCACCGCACCCGCGCCCGCACCCCACACCGCACCCAGCAGGGCAGCCGTCCCCGTCCGTCCGTGCAGCTCGATCCCGGCGCCGAACGCGTCGAAGCCCAGCACCGACAGCGACGCATCCGCGGACACCTGCGTCAGCCACACCAGGAGCGCCAGCGCCGACGCTGTCACGCCTCCGAGGCGCACCGCACACCGCCCCACGAACCCGGCCCCGGTCAGCTCCCCCCGGGGCGTGCGGGTCGCGGCCAGCACCCCCGCGTACAGCATCATCACCGCGGCGGCGACCGCCAGCAGCCAGACCCGGCCATCCAGCCCGGCCAGCCGCCCGACCGTCACCGGCTCGTCGGCGGACACCCGTAACAGCTCGTCCAGCGGATCGGGCAGCACCTTGGCCAGCTCACCGGTCGCCCGACCGTCCCACGGCACGAAGAGGCCGAGCGGCACCCCGAGCCACGCCCCGTTCGGCGCCCCGAGCAGCGCGGCGCCCGCGATCCGTTTCGGGTGGGCGTCGCCGACCGCCGCGTACGCCGCGGCCGCGCACCCGGCGACCACCGCGACCAGCAGCACCGACACGACCGCGGACGCCGCAGGCCGCACCGTCCGGTCCACCCATGCCAGCCCGGACGGCAACGGGGTGCGGCGCGAGGCGAGCAGCGCGATGACCAGCACTCCGAGAACCCAACACGCCCCACCCGCAAGGGACGTGGGCGAGTCGACGGTGAACCCGACCCGCGCCTGCGCCCGTGCGAGATCCGCCAGCCGTTCCGGCAACAGCCCACCCAGATCACCGAGCCCACCGGGCAGACCGCCACCCCCTCCCGCCCCTGGCACCCCGGCCGGCCCCAGCGCCCCGCCGTCGATCGTCACGACATCGTGACCTGCCCAGGCGAGCCCGCCGAGCACGGCGACGAACATGACCGCCACCATCCCCGCACGGACCGTGAGTTCGGCACCGGAGAGGACCGCTCCCACCCCGCGCAGCGACCGCAGGAAGAAGAGGGAGAGCAGCAGTGCGCCGACCAGCCCCACCCCGAGCGGTGTGACGGCGAGAGCGGTGTGCGCCTCGGCGTCGTCCAGCCCGAACGCCTCGACATTGCCGGACGGAGAGACCGATCCACCCGCTCCCAGCACCACGACGGCCGCCGTCATCGGTCCCAGCGCCCCGGCCGAGTCGGCCCCGAGGAGATGCAGCCCGAGGGCCGCCGTTCCCGCCATCCCGGCCATCGCCCAGCTGACCGAGGCGACGGACGCCAACACCACGTCCCCCCACGGGATACGCCCCGTACTGCCGCCGCCGCTCCCGTGTGCGTACCTCGCCATCTGGACCCCCTCAATCCGCGCAGAGATGCCCTGAGTTGACCTGTTCACTCATGATCCGTACGCACTCGTGGGCGCTTACTACTCTCCGAGCCTGTTTCTCCCCCGTCAACGGTGCGTCGCAGCAGGTCTCGATTCGGCCTTGCCCCCGCCCGACTTTCGTATCGGTGACCGCTCCTGGAATAGTTCCCCACGATGTTCAGCATCCCTAGACTCCCTGTGACGGGGGTAACTCGGGGGACAACTAGTGGGGCGCGGAGTGCCGGAACTCGTACTGGAATTGAATGGAAGGACCTGGACGCTCGATCCGTCCAGGCCATACACCCTCGGTCGCGATCCACAGGGCGACCTGACGATCGACGACGCCAGGGTTTCGTGGCGGCACGCCACGATCAGCTGGGCGGGCCGGAGTTGGTTCATCGAGGACCACGGTTCCACCAACGGCACCTATGTGGAGGGCCGGCGAATCCACCAGATGGAAATCGGGCCGGGCTCGGCCGTGCATCTGGGCAACCCCACTGACGGACCGAGACTGAGCTTCAGCGGCGCCGCCGCGGCCGCCGATATGTACAGCGGTCAGGGCGCGGGCGCACAGCAGACCCCCGCACAGCAGCCCCAGCAGGACGGCGCGGGCCGGCCGGGGCAGCAGCAGGACCCCGCAGCGCACCAGCAGCAGGCATGGCAGCAGCAGGGCGCGCCGCAGCAGCCTCAGATCCCGCACCAGCAGGGCGTGGCGAAGCCGCCCGCCGCGGGCGGACCCGGTGGTGCCGCGGGGGCTCCGCCGGTCTACGGAGACCGCAGTCCGACGACGTTCCACCAAGTAGCCCTGGACAGGGTCATGCGCATCGGTCGCGCGCTGGAGAACGAACTCGTCGTCTCCGACCTCCAGGTCTCGCGCCACCACGCCGAGTTTCACGCGACACCCGACGGCCGCTTCGAGATCCGCGATCTCGGTTCCCACAACGGCACATACGTCAACGGTCAGCCGCTCCAGAAGTCCGGCTCCGCGCTGATCGGCCCGAACGACATCGTCGGTGTCGGTCACTCGACCTTCCGCATGGTCGGCGACCGGCTGGAAGAGTTCGTCGACACCGGTGAGGTCTCCTTCTCCGCCCGCCACCTCACGGTGACGGTCGACGGCGGCAAGCAGATCCTCAAGGACGTCTCGTTCGGTGTCCCGGAGAAGTCGCTGATCGCGGTCATCGGCCCCTCGGGTTCCGGCAAGTCCACCCTGCTCAAGGCGCTCACTGGCTACCGGCCCGCCAACCAGGGTGATGTCCTCTACGACAACCGGAACCTGTACAAGCAGTTCGCCGAGCTGCGCCAGCGCATCGGTCTGGTCCCGCAGGACGACATCCTGCACAAGGAACTCACTGTCACCAAGGCCCTCAAGTACGCGGCCAAGCTCCGCTTCCCCGCAGACACCACCGAGGCCGAGCGCCAGTCCCGGATTCACGAGGTTCTCGCCGAGCTCAAGCTCGACATCCACAAGGACAAGAAGGTCACCTCCCTCTCCGGTGGCCAGCGCAAGCGTGTCTCGGTCGCCCTGGAGCTGCTCACCAAGCCGTCGCTGATCTTCCTGGACGAGCCGACCTCCGGCCTCGACCCGGGCATGGACCGCGACGTCATGCAGCTGCTGCGCGGTCTCGCCGACGACGGCCGTACGGTCCTCGTCGTCACGCACTCCGTCGCCGAGCTGGCGATCTGCGACAAGCTGCTCGTCATGGCGCCCGGCGGTTCCGTCGCCTACTTCGGTCCGCCGGAGGAAGCTCTCAACTTCTTCGGCTACGCGACCTGGGCCGACGTCTTCTCCGCCTTCGAGAACTACCGCGACTACGACTGGGCCGGCCGCTGGCGCGGTTCGCAGCACTACCAGATGTACGCCGCGGACATCGACGCCGTTGCCGCGCAGTCCGTACACATGCCGCCCCCACAGCAGAGGCGCCCGCCGAAGCCGCAGGGCTGGGGGACGCAGCTGTGGACGCTGATGCGCAGGTACGTGTCGGTGATCGCGTCAGACAAGGGCTTCATGGGTCTGATGGTGATCCTGCCCGCGGTGCTCGGCATCGTCAGCGTGGTCATCCCGGCCGACTTCGGCCTGGCCCCGCCGAAGCCGCCGTCCCGGTTCAACGGAGATGCCGGAACGATCATGCTGATCCTCGCGGTCGGGATGTGCTTCTCCGGTGCGGCCAACTCCGTACGAGAACTGATCAAGGAACGCGTCATCTATGAACGGGAACGGGCCACCGGCCTCTCCCGCTCCGCCTATCTGATGTCCAAGGTGATCGTCCTCGGCGTGATCACGGCCATCCAGGGCGTCATCATCTGCGGCATCGGCTTCGCCACCCGCGATCTGCCCGAAGAGGGTCTGATCATGCCGCCGGCCGTCGAGCTCTGCGTGACGATCATCGCGCTCGGCTTCACCTCGATGATGTTCGGTCTGGTGATCTCCTCGCTGGTGAAGACCTCCGAGAAGACCATGCCGCTGCTGGTCATGTTCGCGATCGTCCAGGTCGTCTTCACCGGCGTCCTGTTCCAGGTGTACGGATCGCCCGGCCTGGAGCAGTTCGCCTGGCTGATGCCGTCCCGCTGGGCCATCGCGGGTGCGGGCTCGACGCTCGACCTGGCGCACCTGATGCCGCCGTGGGACCAGAAGAACCCGACCGACCTGGACCCGCTGTGGGAGCACACGGCCGGTCAGTGGGGGATGAACATCTCGGTGCTGCTGGTCCTCGGCATCATCTGCGGCTTCGCGGTCGCGCGACTGCTGCGCCGCCATGAGCCCGAGGTCATGCGCAAGTAGACGTGGGCACCGCGCACACGGAACGCCGAAGGGCGGCACCCCGGATCGGGTGCCGCCCTTCGGCGTATGTGTGTGCGCGGTGCCGTGCCGCGTCGGTCAGTACGCGCTGTTGACGTTGTCGATCGAGCCGTACCGGTCGGCGGCGTAGTTGGCCGCGGCGGTGATGTTGGCGACCGGGTCGTAGATGTTCATCGAGGTACCGGGGACGTGGTACGCGTTGAACGTCGGCTGGATGACCTGCAGCAGACCCTTGGACGGAATGCCGTTCTGGGCGTTGATGTCCCAGCCGTTGACAGCGTTCGGGTTGCCGGTGGACTCCCGCATGATGTTGCGGTGCAGGCCGTCGTACGAACCCGGGATGCCCTTGGCCTTCATGATGGCCAGCGCCTCGGAGATCCAGCCGTCCAGGTTGTTGGCGTAGACCGGGGTACGGGCGACGGAGCGCGTGGTGACCTCGGTGGACCGCTTCGCGACATCGGCCTTGGCCTTCGCAGCGGCCTCGGTCTTCGCCTTCGCGGCGTCGGCCTTGGCCTTCGCGTCGGCCTGGGCCTTCGCCTTGGCGGCGGCCTGCTTCGCCCTGCCCGCGTCAGCGGCCTTCACCAGCTGCTCGGCGGTGGAGTGCTGCTCGATGATGCTGGCCTGGATGGTTTTGGCGTGCGGGGCGCCGGCGTCGAGGCTGAAGACCGCCGGAGCGGCGGAAGCGGCCTGCGGCTCGGTCTGCGGCTTGGCCGGGGTCTCGGCGTGGGCCGGGACGAGGGAGAGCGAGAGAGCGGCGACGACGACAGCGGAGACGCCCGTCGCGGAGAGCTTCTGGGTCTTGTTCAGGCAGCGAATTCGGCTGGTGATGCTGGACGCGGACATTCAGTCGTACCTCTTCGAATCGCTGGAGTCCTCACGGAGGACGAGACGGAAGCGACGGTTCGCATCTCCGTCGGGGACGAGTGCAATTCTTAGCGGCCGCAAAATTCCGTGGCAAAGGTGTGACGTACGAAGCCGGGTAGTGGATCAGGGGCGCGCTCGAACGGGACGGTCCGCGCTCATGACGACTCATGTGGCCCTTATGCATCCACTAGCCGGCTTCGTAAGTGACGTGGGTCCTATGTGCGGCCTCACATCGGCCGCGTAACAACTTCACCAATCGTTGCTTCGGCAATTCAGAGCGTGAGGCTCCGGTTCAAGGAGTAGGAGATGCACGTCTCCGAACTCATGCCAGAGGTATCGCTGCCGCAGCGCCTCCGGGTATGCGCACTGCGGCGCGTCCCGCCCCACGACCGCCTCCGGCATCAGCAGATGCGAGGCCTCCGGCTCGTGCGGCCCGGTCAGCAGCCCGTCCACCGCCCGCACCCCGCGCTGCGGTGTCACCACCAGATCCGTCCGGCCGGCCGCCGGCCGCACCACTCCGTCCGCGCCCGCCGACGACTCCAACGCCCGCACCGCCGTCGTACCGACCGCGATCACCCGCCCGCCCGTCGTACCGACCGCGATCACCCGCCCACCCGTCGCCCGCGCCGCGATCACCCGCCCGCCCGTCGTCCGCCGGCGCGCTCGCGGTTCTGGCGTCCAGCACCAGATCCCAGCCCCGCTGAGCGAGCGCGGCCGCCAGCGCACGTCCCCTCGAGGCGCCCGTGATCACCGCGACGGGCAGGCCAACCGTCCCCTTGATACCAAGGTCCTGTCCTGCCGATCTTCGTGGGCCCGGAACGCCCGGCACGGCGCCTCGCTGCGTTGTCGTCAGTCGCCCACGTACGTCCAGTACGAGGACGATCCTCCGCCTTGCGATGCACCGCACCAGACGCCCCGGGCTGATCCACGAAGATCGACAGGGCAGGACCTGGGCGATCACCGATGGACCTCGGCACCCCCAACGTAGGAAGGTCGCCCTGCGCCGCGCCTCGTCCGCGAGCCGCACCCCCGCAAGGCACTTCGGCCTAGGGCCGGCGCCCTAGGCGCCGGCCGTCCACAGGCCGATACGGAACCCCTACCCCCGCCGGTACGGTGAGGCCATGAGCCACAGCCCACCGTCGGGCCTCGCAGCGGTGAGTGCCGCGCTGCTCGCCATGAGCCGGCACCTCGAAGTGCGTGACGTCCTGAAGACCATCGTCGCCTCGGCCCGCGAACTGCTGGACGCCGAGTACGCGGCCCTGGGCGTCCCCGACGACCACGGCGGCTTCGCCCAGTTCGTCGTCGACGGTGTCAGCGACGAGCAGTGGAAGGCCATCGGTCCGCTGCCCCGGCAGCACGGCATTCTCGCCGCGATGCTCCACGAGGCGGAGCCGGAGCGCCTCGCCGACGTCCGCAAGGACCCCCGCTTCGAGGGCTGGCCGGCCGCCCACCCGGACATGTCCGACTTTCTTGGCCTGCCCATCAGGGACGGCGACGAGGTCATCGGCGCGCTCTTCCTCGCCAACAAGCGCTGCCCCAAACCCCAGGGCGGTTGCGGCTTCACCGCGCAGGACGAAGAACTGTTGTCGATCCTCGCCCAGCACGCGGCGATCGCCCTCACCAATGCCCGGCTGTACGAGCGCAGCCGCGAGCTCACCATCGCCGAGGAGCGCTCCCGCCTCGCCCACGAGCTGCACGACGCGGTCAGCCAGAAGCTGTTCTCCCTGCGGCTGACCGCCCAGGCAGCCGCCGCCCTCGTCGACCGCGACCCGGCCCGCGCCAAGGGCGAGCTCCAGCAGGTCGCCGCGCTGGCCGCGGAAGCAGTGGACGAGCTGCGCGCCGCCGTCGTCGAACTGCGCCCCGCAGCGCTCGACGAGGACGGCCTGATCGCCACGCTCCGCACCCAGGTCCAGGTCCTGGACCGCGCCCACACCGCCAAGGTCACCTTCGAGAGCCTCGGTGTACGAGCCCTGCCCGCCGCCCAGGAGGAGGCGCTGCTCCGGGTCTCCCAGGAGGCCCTGCACAACGCACTGCGCCACTCGGGCGCCGAGCAGGTCTGCGTCACGCTCGCCCGTCGTGGCAGCGGCACGGTGCTGCGGATCACGGACGACGGCAGCGGATTCGAGCCCACGGCGACGCGGCAGGCGGGCCGCCATCTGGGTCTGGTGTCGATGCGGGACCGCGCGAGCGGTGTCGGCGGCAGGCTCACCGTTGAATCGGCGCCCGGCAAGGGCACCACGATCGAGATGGAGGTCCCCGGTGGCTGACAAGATCATCAGGGTGCTGCTGGTCGACGACCACCAGGTGGTCCGCCGCGGTCTGCGTACGTTCCTGGAGATCCAGGACGACATAGAGGTCGTCGGCGAGGCGGCCGACGGCGCCGAAGGAGTCGCCCGCTCCGAGGAACTCCGCCCCGACGTGGTGCTGATGGACATCAAGATGCCGGGCACCGACGGCATCGAGGCGCTCCGCAAGCTCCGCGGACTGGACAACCCGGCCAAGGTGCTGATCGTCACCAGCTTCACCGAGCAGCGGACCGTGGTTCCGGCCCTGCGTGCGGGCGCCTCCGGTTACGTGTACAAGGACGTCGACCCGGAAGCGCTGGCCGGCGCCATCCGCTCGGTCCATGCGGGCCATGTCCTGCTCCAGCCGGAGGTCGCCGGGGCTCTCCTCGCCCAGGAGGACGGAGGCGCCGGGTCCGGCCGGGGGAGCACCCTCACCGAACGGGAGCGGGAGGTCCTCGGCCTGATCGCCGACGGCCGCTCCAACCGCGAGATCGCGCGGGCCCTGGTTCTTTCCGAAAAGACCGTCAAGACGCACGTCTCGAACATTTTGATGAAGCTGGATCTGGCGGACCGCACCCAGGCGGCGCTCTGGGCCGTCCGGCACGGAGTGGCGGGCTGATCGGCGCCGGAGCGGAACGGTTCCCTCCGGACTGAGATTCATACTGTCGGGTGTATGCCACCCGTACGGCGCATCCTGTCGGGCCCGAGGGCGTTCTCCATGGCGTGCTGCGGCGGCCGGCCGCAGCGACGCGAGGAGGATCCTGAAGTGAAGAACCTGAAGAAGGCTGCTGCCGTCACCATGATCGCCGGTGGCATCATCGCCGCAGGCGCCGGCGCGGCCTCCGCCACCGGTCACGGCGCAGGCGCCCACGGTGTGGCGACCCACTCCCCGGGCGTGGTCAGTGGCAACGTCATCCAGGTCCCGGTCCACGTCCCGGTGAACGTGGTCGGCAACACGGTGAACGTGATCGGCCTGCTCAACCCGGCCTTCGGCAACGTCGGCCACAACGGCTGACCACCCCGGTTCCCTGGATGCCGGACGGCCCCGAAAAGGACCCGTCCGGCATCAACCATGCTGCCCCGCACCACACCTCACGACCCGTCACCACCGAGGGTCGAGCCGCCACGGGTCGAGCCACGCCCGCCCGGCATCATCAAGCCCGTCCGGCATCATCAAGCCCGTCCGGGCGACCGAGGACGGACGGGCCACCGGACGCCCCAGTGCCCCGTTCCCGCGCCTTACGGTCTGCCCCACGGCAGGGAGTGGGCTTCCAGGGCCCCTACCCCCGCTCCCGCCCCTCCACATACGCGTTGTACGCCGCCACCTGTGCCCGCCGAGCCACCCGCTCCACCGGCCGCAGCGCCGCCCCCCGGGCCGCGATCTCCGACGCGCTCACCGCCCCGCCGTGCCCGTTCTCGTACGCCAGCGAGATCAGTATCCCCACCCGCTGCGCCAGCTCCAGCACCCGTACCGCCCGCGGCGGATATCCCGGAGCCAGCAACTCCCGCCCCCGCTCGGCCCGCGCCCGGTACGCATCCAGCGCCGCCTCCGCCACCGGCCCGGACCCGGCCACATCGAGCCGCGACAGCGCCGCCGTCGCATCCCGCAACGCCTCCGCGAGCTCCCGCTCCGCCTCACTCAGCGACGGCACATCGGCCGGCGGCGCCTCCCGCACCGGCAGGCAGTGCCACACCACCTCGACGTGCAGATCACCGGCAGGCCCCGCCTCCCGCACCTCAGGTACCAGCCCGTACGGCGCACCGGACGCGACTACCGCCTCCTCCGCCTCCAGCGCCCGCGCATTGAACTCGGGCGGGCCGCTGAGCCCGAGCGGATGCCCCGGCATCGGCAGCGCGACCCGGAAGCCCGTCACTCCCAATCCGCGCAGCCGCCCCAGCGCCAGCGTGAGCCCGACCGGACCCGCCTCACCCGGCAGCCCCTCGACGCGGTGCACCGCGTCCTCTCCGACAATCGCGAGCGCGGCGTCGTCCGGTGAGACAAGTCCGGCCAGAAGCGCGTTTCCCCATGAGGCCAGCAGCCCCGAGCGTGGTTCCGAAAGCATGGGAACAGCCTAGGGAACCGGACCTAGGAGCCGGAGCACTCCCGGGGTGGCGTAGGTTTTCCCTGGGAGCTGTGCCCACAGGCACGCGACGATCTCGAGACTGCATGGGGAGACAACGCGCTCATGAGCGATGTACTGGAGCTGGTGGACGTATCCGTGGTCCGCGACGGACGCGCTCTGGTGGACGACGTCTCCTGGTCGGTCAAGGAGGGGGAGCGCTGGGTCATCCTCGGCCCGAACGGCGCCGGCAAGACCACCCTCCTCAACATCGCGTCCAGCTACCTCTTCCCGACCAAGGGCAGCGCCACGATCCTTGGCGAACAACTCGGCGGCGTCGGCACCGACGTCTTCGACCTGCGCCCGCGGATCGGTATCGCGGGCGTCGCCATGGCGGAGAAGCTGCCCAAGCGCCAGACCGTCCTGCAGACGGTGCTCACCGCCGCGTACGGCATGACCGCCACCTGGCACGAGAACTACGACGCCGTCGACGAGGACCGGGCCCGCGCCTTCCTCGACCGGCTCGGCATGACCGAGTTCCTCGACCGCAGGTTCGGCACCCTCTCCGAGGGCGAGCGCAAGCGCACCCTGATCGCCCGCGCCATGATGACCGACCCCGAGCTGCTGCTCCTCGACGAGCCCGCCGCCGGTCTCGACCTCGGCGGCCGCGAGGACCTGGTCCGCCGCCTCGGCCGACTCGCCCGCGACCCGTTCGCCCCCTCCATGATCATGGTGACGCACCACGTCGAGGAGATCGCCCCGGGCTTCACCCACGTCCTCATGATCCGCCAGGGCAAGGTCCTCGCCGCGGGCCCCATGGAGATCGAGCTCAGCTCCCGCAACCTCTCCCTCTGCTTCGGTCTGCCGCTCATCGTCGAGCACACCGGCGACCGGTACACCGCGCACGGCCTCCCGCTGTCCTGAACGCACTGTGCCCCGAATGTCCTGATCGAAGCCCTGTCGGCGAGGGACTCGCGGTCCTACCATGACCGGGTGGACATCGATGCGTGGGTGTGGTGGCTGATCGGCGCGGTCGGGCTGGGTATTCCGCTCGTCCTGACCGCGATGCCCGAGTTCGGGATGTTCGCCGTCGGAGCGGTCGCCGCGGCGGTCGTCGCGGCACTCGGCGGCGGCATCGTGGCCCAGGTCCTGGTCTTCGTGGTCGTCTCCGTCGCGCTCATCGCGGTGGTCCGCCCGATCGCGGCCAGGCACCGCGCCGACCGGCCTCAACTGGCCACCGGCATCGATGCGCTGAAAGGCCGTCAGGCCGTCGTCCTGGAACGGGTCGACGGCAGCGGTGGCCGGATCAAGCTGGCCGGAGAGATCTGGTCGGCCCGCGCCTACGACGGAGACCAGAGCTTCGAACCCGGCCGGCAGGTGGATGTCGTGGACATCGACGGTGCCACGGCCGTCGTCATGTGACCGAACCGCTCACACGGCGGACCGCGGTCTGCCAGACTCGATGTCGATCATCATGAGATCCGGACCTCATGAGATCCGACCCCGATCATCGCGATCTGTCGGCAACCGAAGGGCACGAGGAACACGATGCAACCGATCATCATCGTCCTGATCATTCTGGTGGTGCTCGTCTTCATCGCCCTGATCAAGACGATCCAGGTCATCCCGCAGGCCAGCGCTGCCATCGTGGAGCGCTTCGGCCGCTACACCCGCACGCTCAACGCAGGCCTGAACATCGTCGTTCCGTTCATCGACACCATCCGCAACCGGATCGACCTCCGCGAACAGGTCGTCCCGTTCCCGCCCCAGCCGGTGATCACCCAGGACAACCTGGTCGTCAATATCGACACCGTCATCTACTACCAGGTGACGGACGCGCGGGCCGCGACGTACGAAGTCGCCAGCTACATCCAGGCGATCGAGCAGCTCACCGTCACCACCCTCCGCAACATCATCGGCGGCATGGACCTGGAGCGGACCCTGACCTCCCGCGAGGAGATCAACGCCGCCCTCCGTGGCGTCCTGGACGAAGCCACCGGCAAGTGGGGTATCCGCGTCAACCGCGTCGAGCTCAAGGCGATCGAACCGCCGACGTCCATCCAGGACTCGATGGAGAAGCAGATGCGGGCCGACCGTGACAAGCGTGCCGCGATCCTTCAGGCCGAGGGAACCCGGCAGTCCGCGATCCTCACCGCGGAGGGCGAGAAGCAGTCCGCGATCCTGCGCGCCGAGGGTGAGGCCAAGGCCGCGGCCCTGCGCGCCGAGGGCGAGGCCCAGGCCATCCGTACGGTCTTCGAGTCCATCCATGCCGGCGACCCGGATCAGAAGCTCCTCTCGTACCAGTACCTCCAGATGCTCCCGAAGATCGCCGAGGGCGACGCCAACAAGCTCTGGATCGTGCCGAGCGAGATCGGTGACGCTCTCAAGGGCCTCAGCGGCGCCTTCGGAAACCTCGGCGCCGGCGTCCCCGGCTTCAACACCGGCAAGGAGCGCCGCGAGGAACCCCCGGTCGACTGACGCGTACATACCATCGTGCATGATCAGTGCACCAAGCACTGATCATGCACGGGGGAATCGGAATGTCCATCTGGGAAATGATCGCGGTCTTCGGCGCGGGCATCAGCGCGGGCGCGATCAACACGGTCGTCGGTTCCGGAACGCTGATCACCTTCCCGGTCCTGCTCGCCACCGGCCTGCCCCCGGTCACCGCCACCGTCTCCAACGCCCTCGGCCTGATCCCCGGCTCCATCAGCGGCGCCATCGGCTACCGCAAGGAACTCGCCGGACAGGGCCGCCGCGTCCTCAAGCTGAGCATCGGTGCTCTCATCGGCGGCCTCACCGGCGCCACCCTGCTGCTGGTCCTGCCCTCCACGGCGTTCGAGACCATCGTGCCCATCCTGGTCGCCCTGGCCCTCGGCCTGGTCATTCTGCAACCTCGCATCAGCAAAGCCGTCCAGCGCCGCCGCGAGCTCAACGGCACCACCGCCCGCGCCGACGGCGGCCCGCTCCTCGTCGTCGGACTGATACTCGCCAGCGTCTACGGCGGCTACTTCACCGCCGCCCAGGGGATCATCTACCTCTCCCTGATGGGCATGCTGCTCGACGACACGATGCAGCGCCTCAACGCTGTCAAGAACGTGCTGGCAGCAGTCGTCAACAGCGTTGCCGCGCTCTTCTTCCTCTTCGTCGCGGACTTCGACTGGACGGCCGTCGCACTGATCGCGGTCGGCTCCGCGCTCGGTGGCCAGATCGGCGCGAAGGTCGGGCGCCGCCTCAGCCCCACCGTGCTGCGCGGCCTCATCGTGGCGGTCGGCACGGTCGCCATCGTCCAGCTGGTGCTCCGCTGAACCCGGAAGCCCGGCTCCGCACGGAGACGGGCTTCCGATACGATGATCCACGTAGGCGGCCTACGCCGACTATGCGGCGGTCCGGTCCAGCCACTCCGGCAGC
The DNA here is from genome assembly GCF_043200055.1 of Streptomyces sp. NPDC048496. Classification (NCBI taxonomy): domain Bacteria; kingdom Bacillati; phylum Actinomycetota; class Actinomycetes; order Kitasatosporales; family Streptomycetaceae; genus Streptomyces; species Streptomyces sp. NPDC048496. The sequence goes on from NZ_JBICXB010000009.1 coordinate 178,141, forward strand.
GCCGACCGCTCACCGGCCCCCATCGCCAGCAGCATCGCCTCTGCGGGCGACGGTACGAAGGGCTGCCGCAGCAATGGCATCCCCGCCTGCTCCGGCGTCCGGGCCGCCTTGCGGTGATTGTCCTCGGCACAGGACGCCACCGTATTGAGCCAGGTGTCCTGGCCGCCCTGGGCGCGCGGCACCACATGGTCGACGGTCGTCGCCCGTCGCCCGCAGTACGCGCACCGGTGCTGGTCCCGTATCAGCACACCCCTTCTGGACCACGGCGCCTGTCTTCGGAACGGCACCCGTACGTACCGGCAGAGCCTGATCACCCGGGGCACCGGAATGTCCACGGCGGCACCACGCATGCGGAGATCGGGATGCGACTGCTCGACAACAGCCTTGTCCTGCAGAATCAGCACCACCGCACGGTTCAGTGTCACCGTCGACAGCGGCTCGAAGCTCGCGTTGAGAACCAGCGTGTCCCGCATCTCGCCCACCTCCCGTGTGCCGCCCGCCCCCCTGGCAGGCCCGGACCAACTCTGGCTGGGCGGGCCGGGATGGACAACGCAATAAAAAATGCCCTGCCCTGATCTCTCCAGGACCAGGGCAGGGCAAACAGCAGGAGAACTCTCAGCTCACCGGGTACTACGCGGGACCGGTGTATTCACCGATCAACTGAGCACGACCCAGTGTGTGGAACCGCAGATTGAACCCGACCACAGCGGGCGACACATCACTGCCCGGCCCCAGCTTCTCGCTGTCCACCGCATACACGGTGAAGACGTAACGGTGGTTCTCCCCGGCCGGCGGCGCGGCGCCGCCGAACTCCTTCGACCCGTAGTCGTTACGGACCTGAACGGCACCTGCGGGCAGCCCCTCGAACTTCCCGCTGCCCGCACCGGCCGGCAGCTCCGTGACCGATGCCGGGATGTCGAACGCGACCCAGTGCCAGAACCCGCTGCCAGTCGGAGCATCCGGATCGAAGCAGGTCACGGCGAAACTCTTGGTCTCCGCCGGGAACCCCTCCCACCGCAGCTGCGGCGAAGTGTTCCCGGCCGCGAACACCTGGGCGTCTGCCAGCACGGCCCCGGGAGCGAGATCCTCGCTCACCACCGTGAACGAAGGCACCTCGGGATGGAAGTCATGCGGCAGCGGCGGCCTCTTCGGCTCGGTCACGTCAGCACCTCTCCTGATCGGCTCTGGAGTCTCGCCACCGACCCTAGAGCCAGTTGCGCCGACCGCCGACCTGGGCGAGCCACTGATTGAGGTATGCCGCCCAGTCGGTCCCCCGGAAGTCGTTCAGATCGACCTTGAAGGCCCGGTACGAGTCGCTGCCCTCACTGAAGAGCCCCGCCTTCTTGTCCATCTCCAGCACGACATCCATCTCGCGGTCGTCCGCGACGAACGTCAGCTCGACCTGGTTCAGCCCGCGGTACTGCTGCGGCGGGAAGAACTCGATCTCCTGGTAGAACGGCAGCCGCTGGCGCGTGCCGCGGATGTGACCGCGCTCCATGTCCGCGCTGCGGAACCCGAAGCCGAGCTGTCCGAACGCGTCCAGGATCGCCTGCTGCGCCGGCAGCGGGTGGACGTTGATCGGGTCGAGGTCGCCGGAGTCCAGCGCCCGCGCGATCTCCAGTTCGGTGGTCACACCGATGTTCATGCCGTGCAGGTGCTGACCGGCGAACATCGTGATCGGTGTCTCCCAGGGGATCTCGAGCCCGAACGGAACGACGTGCACGGCACCGGCCTGCACCTCGAACGCCCCACCGAGCTGCAGCTTGGTGAACTCGATGTCCTGCTTCATCTCGTGGTCGTTGCCCTCGACCTCGACCCGCGCCTGCAGACCGACCGAGAGTCCTTCGATCTGCTGCGCCACGGAACCGCCCTGGATCCGCACCTCGCCCTGGACGACCCCGCCCGGTACGACGTTGAGCTCGGTCAGCTCCGTCTCCACCGAAGCACCACCGGCACCCATGCTCGCGAGCAGCCGCTTGAAGCCCATATTTACTCCTCCTTGGTCTGACCCCTACATACGCGCGACGACCGTAGTCGGTTCCCGGTAACCTCGAACGCCATGATCGAGGGTCTGGACCGTACGCCGCTGACGCGGGACTTCTTCGACCGCCCCGTACTGGAGGTGGCACCCGACCTGCTGGGCCGGACCCTGGTGCGCATCACGGGCGACGGCCCCATCGAACTCCGCCTCACCGAGGTGGAGGCGTACGCCGGCGAGATCGACCCCGGCTCGCACGCCTACCGCGGCCGCACCGCGCGCAACAGCGTGATGTTCGGACCACCCGGCCATGCCTACGTTTATCTCACCTACGGCATGTGGCACTGCCTCAACCTGGTGTGCGGCCCCGAAGGCGTGGCGAGCGGTGTACTGCTCCGGGCCGGCGAGGTCCAGGTGGGTGCCGAGCTCAGCCGTAAACGTCGAATCTCGGCCCGCAATGACCGGGAACTGGCCAAAGGCCCGGCCCGTCTGGCTACCGCCCTCGACATCGACCGAGGCCTGAACGGCACTGACGCCATCGCCCACCCGGGTGCCCCCTTGTCCGTACTGCACGGCACCCCACCACCGCGCGACCAGGTACGCAACGGCCCCCGCACCGGCGTGGGCGGTGACGGAGCCACACACCTTTGGCGCTTCTGGATCGATGGAGACCCCACGGTGAGCCTGTACCGACCCCACACACCACGCCGCCGCGCAACTTGACTCGCCCCTGCCGGACACCTAACGTAGTCCGAGCCGCTTGAACGGGTACTGCTGTCGGCACGGTCCATCGGGCCGAGGCTGAGCACCCGGAAGCGACCAACCACTACCTTCGACTCACCCTGGCGGGTGCGAATTCGGCATGTCGTAATTCGATCCCACCGGCTCGATTATGAGCTGCCCAGGAAATCGATTAAAGTAGTGGACACGCCGAAAGGCAAAGGCCACTCCAAAGGCCACCGGAATAAAATTCGGACCGGAAACGGAAACGAAAAAGAGTCTGGTAAGGTTGGAATCGCCGGAAAGGGAAACGCGAAAGCGAAGAACTGGAAAGCGCAGTAACAAATCTTCTGCTTCGCAGAGGGCCCGCTTCGACCGGGAATCGGACACGAAAGAGTCTGATAGAGTCGGAAACGCAAGACCGAAGGGAAAGCCCGGAGGAAAGCCCGAGAGGGTGAGTACAAAGGAAGCGTCCGTTCCTTGAGAACTCAACAGCGTGCCAAAAGTCAACGCCAGATATGTTGATACCCCGACCTGCTTCGGCAGGTTCGAGGTTCCTTTGAAAGTCCTGCCGGGCCTCACGGTTCCGGTAGGCAATTACACAGCGAGGACGCTGTGAACGATCGGTCCTATTCCGACCGGTCGTTCCGCTCTCGTGTGTGTCATCCCGATTACGGGAGAACATTCACGGAGAGTTTGATCCTGGCTCAGGACGAACGCTGGCGGCGTGCTTAACACATGCAAGTCGAACGAT
>NZ_JBICXB010000010.1:0-172190 GCF_043200055.1 Streptomyces sp. NPDC048496
CACACACCACGTGATCATTCCGGGGCCGTCGCCATGCCCGGAGGGCAGATCGCGACTGTCACGCTTCACGCATGACCGGCCACCCGACAGGCTCTAAGAGCCTGTCGGGTGACCTTCGATCGGAGAGCGGACGCGGCGTGGTGCGTGCGATTCCAAGGCGCCGGGATAGCCTCGTAGCGGAGCTACTAGGGCATTTCGGCAACGCCGGAAGCGTGCGTGCCACGCCGCGTCCGCCCGATCAGAGGTCGCCCGACAGGCTCTAAGAGCGTGCAGAGATAAGAAGGTCCAGTGCTGACACCAGTTGGTGCCGACGGCTGAGTCCCCAGGTTGTCAAGACCGCGCGAGACGGCCGACATCAACAGCTGACACCAACAAGCGCGAACAGCACCGGCCTACGCCGGACTCCAGGGGACGTTCGGGATGTCATGCGCGTCGAGGTCGGCTTGGACGAGGCTCACGTTGTGCCGAGCCTCGCCCAGGTCCCCGCTGACGCATAGTTCCAGCAACTCAGCCACGTCCGCCCGCACCGAGTGCAGAGAGTCCCCCTCACACGCGCTCCAGGGGACGGTGCGGGGCCGGCGGGAGCTCGACCTCGATGCGGTCGTACGGGCGGACTGGGCCGCCGTGGCGGACCACGGCCATGATGCCGGACTTGAAAGTGAAGTCCCCCGAGACGGGATCGAGGACGAAGACCTCTCCGAGCAGGCCCTGCCGGAAGTCGTTGATCTTCGCGCACGGGTTGCGTAGCCCCGTCACCTCCACCACCGCCTGCTCGCCAAGGCGTAGCAGGGTGCCGGTAGGAAGGCCGAGCAGGTCAACATCTCGGGTGGTGATGTTTTCGCCGAGCTGGCCCGCAGAGACGGCAAAGCCCTTGAGGGCGAGCTCGTCGAAGAGTTCCTCGTGCATCAGGTGTACCTGACGCAGGTTGGGCAGGTCCGGCTCGTAGGTCATGCGGAACTGATGGCGGATCGTCTCCCCCGCGTGGACGTCCCCTTCGACGCCAAGGCCCGCAAGCAGCGTGACGGACTCACGATTGGGCTTGCTGAACGAGTACGCCCCGTTGCTGCTCACCGCTGTGACCCGACCTGCCATCTCCCACCCCCATCTGTTGGTCTGCATGCTTCGGGAAATCCTACGGAAGCGCCGCATCAACGAGCTCAAGGTGCTTTCATGACTGATGCCACGTCGATGCCGTCACCCGTACAGACGCGTCCGGGTGGTCGCGCGGGCGGGTGCCACGCAGGGTCGGATTCGGTCAGTTGTTCCGCTCCGGCCAAGGAGACTCCGATGGCACAGTCTGCTCCCGCCCCCGGCTACCGCCGCACATCCGGCCCCTTGGATGAGAATCCCTGGGCGGCCGGGGGAGTCATGTTCGCCGGTGTTCTGCTGATGGTGGACGGCGTCATGGGCGTCATCAAGGGGATCTCCGGTATCGCGTCCGACGATGTCTACGCGCGCCTCAGAAATTACACCTTCGCGTTCGATGTGACGGGCTGGGGCTGGATCCACCTCGTGCTCGGCGTGGTTCTCGCGGTCGTCGGCTGGAGCATTCTCAAGGGAGCCGGCTGGGCCAGGGCGACGGGTGTCGTGCTGGCTGCGATCAACATGATCGCCAACTTCATGTGGCTGCCGTACCAGCCGATCTGGGCGATCATCTCCATCGCGATCGACGGGTTCGTGATCTGGGCCCTGTGCGCCGCCCCTTCGAAGGCGGTCATCTAGTGGCGGCCGGGAGGGCGGGGGCGGCGAGCGCGACGGTGGCAGAAGAGGCCTGGATCCGGGGCTGTCCGCTGCTGCGGTGCTCACCGCGAGCGGCCGTGGCAGGGAAGGCGTGCAGGTGATCGGCGAACCGAGCGGGCCGGGGGAAGACCTGGTCGCTCTTGCCGCCGAGGCGTACGTGTACGGGTATCCGCTGGTCGTCGACCTGTCGACGGTCGAGAGATCGATGCAGGAGGGCTTCGGCCCGCTGGCGCCGACCCCGTTCAACCACTTCGCGTACGCGGGGCCATGGGCCGGGCCCGATGCGCATGCCGTCTTGGTCGACAACGACACCGCTCATTCGATCGCCCAGCTGGACCTGTCCGGAGGGCCGATCCGCCTGCATGTCCCGGACACCGACGGGGCTTACTACGTGCTGCAGTTCGTGGACGCCTGGACCAACAACTTCGCCTACGTGGGGCGTCGGGCCACCGGCACGGGCGCGGGTGACTGGCTCATCGTGCCGCCGGGCTGGTCGGGCAGGGAGCCCAGCGGGCTGCGCGGGGTGATCGATGCGCCGACCTCGGTCGTCTCTGTCGTCGGGCGCAACGTCCTCGACGGTCCGGACGACATGACGCGGGTGCGGGCGCTCCAGGAGCAGTACACGCTCACGTATCTCGAACCCGGCACGCACCGGACGGGGCTGCCGGCGCCCGACCCCGACGTACCGGCGGAGCTATGGTTCTTCGAGCAGCTCAGGGTGTGGATGGCCGACTTTCCACCGGCCGCCGACGACTGTGCGTACCAGGACCGGTTCCAGCCGCTGGGGCTGCTGGAGGAGGGGCCCTCACCGTACGTCTGCGCCGATTCCGCCCTCGTCCGCGCACTCACCGAGGGGATGGCGCAGGGCAGGGAGCGGGTCGAGGCGGCCGCCCGGCCGAGCACGGTGACGGGCGGGGGATGGGAGATGGATCCGCATCTCTTCGACTACAACCTCGACCACTTCGGGGTGGGGACGATCGACTCCCCGGAGTGGAAGATCGCCGACCGGGAGGCGTCCTACCTGGTCAGAGCGGTGGCGGCACGCGTGGCTCTGTGGGGGAGTCACGGGTACGAGGCGGTGTGCGCCCACACCTCCCACGACGCCGACGGCAATCCGCTGAGCGGTGCGCACTCCTATGTGATGCGCTTCGACCAGCCGCCGCCGGTGGAAGCGTTCTGGTCCGTGACCATGTACGACGCGCCGGACCACCACCCCGTCGCACACCCGGCGGGCCGGCACTCGGTCGGGGACCGCACTCCCGGGCTGGTGCGCGGGGCCGACGGGTCGCTGACGGTCCACATCAGCAAGGAGCCGCCCACGGACCCCGCCGCAGCGGCGAACTGGCTGCCCGCGCCCGACGGGGAGTTCCGGCCCGTGCTCAGGTTCCGCATGCCGGGGCGCGCGATCATCGACGGCGGTTATGAGCTTCCCGCCATCGAACTGAGCTGACCCGGGTGTCCCGTGTCCCGGCCCGTTGTCAGTGGGGCGGTCCACACTGGAGTCATGTGCCGCAGCATCAAGACCCTTCGCCCGCCCGCCATCCCCGAGGAGGCCACCGAGGAGGACATCCGGGCGGCCGCCCTGCAGTTCGTGCGCAAGGTGTCCGGCTTCCGGGCTCCGGCCGCGCACAACCAGGAGGTGTTCGACCGGGCCGTGGACGAGATCGCCGCAGCGACCGCCCGACTGATGGACGGTCTTGAGGTGCGGGGGGCGGCCGTCAGGACGCCGTAGAAGCCGAAGCGGGTGCTGGAGCGGAAGCCGTCGCGGCGACCGCTCCGGGGCGGCGCACGAGGTACGCGGCGAGGGCGCCTGCCATGAACAGGGCCAGGACCGAGACCGCCGTACCCAGCCATGTCGTGCCCAGCCACTGGCCGCCGAAGTAGCCGAGGCCCACGCTGTAGCCCGCCCAGGCCACACCGGCCAGCGCCGACCAGGGCAGGAACTCCTTCACCTCGCGGTGCGCGGCGCCCGCGCCCAGGGAGACGACCGAGCGGCCGGCCGGGGCGAAGCGGGCGATGACGACGAGGGTGCCGCCGCCGCGGCTCAGAGCCGCGCCGAGGCGTTCCTGCGCGGTGGTGAGGCGACGGGAGCGGGCAATCGCCCGGTCCAGGCGGTCGCCGCCGCGCCAGGCCAGCCGGTACGCGACGAGGTCGCCGACCACCGAGGCGGTGGCCGCGCTCAGGATCAGGGCGAGGAGCGACGGCACCTGGGGGACCTCTCCGGGGCTGCCTGCCGCGCCCACGACCGTGGTCGAGCCCGCGGCGGCGGCTGTCGCAGCGGTGATCACCAGAACCCCGCTGGGGAGGACGGGCAGGAAGACGTCCAGGAGCACCGAGAGAGCGACCACGGCATAGATCCATGGGCTGCCGGTCAGCGCACCCACACTCTCAAGCACCTTCTACTCCCCGATTCGTTTCAACGCCGCGACGTCGCAGGGGAGCGGCAGGAGCGGCAGGGTCGGCTGTACAGCGTACGCCCGCCGTTTACCTGAACATCATCGAAGTCCGGAGGATGTTGTGTACCTCACGCGTCACATCTGCACCGTGGGGGAGTGGCGCCCGGCCCTTGCCTACGCGTCGGTGGTCAGTTTCTGGTCCAGTACCGTCTCCAGCTGCGCACCTGCACCGTTCTCTTTGGCCTGAACCAATGTCAGCGCAGCCTTCCGGCCACGCAGGGTGAGGGTCATCAACTGATTGCCGAACCACGGTCCGCCGGTCTTCCGCCACTGGATCGGTGACGGACCCGTCCGTCCGTGCCGCGCCAGCGCTCGCCCCAGCCGCCGTCCCGCCCGGCTCCAGCCGAAACGGAATCCCGCCTTGAGCACACCGGGTATCGAGTTGTGCACGGGAGAGCAGGTCAGCTGCAGGATGCGCGCCCCGGGCACACCTCCCGGCGCGTCAGCCGGCCACGAGGGCTCGGCGATGTACGCGTGGTGCACATCGCCCGACAGCACGCACACCGTCGCCGGAGCGTCCGGGCCGCTCCCCGCCTCCCGGATCAGCTCGGTCAGCCGGTGGAACGAGGTGGGGAACGCCGCCCAGTGTTCAAGGTCGGAGCGGCGGCGCAGATTCTCGCCGAACCGCGCCCAGCGTCCGCCGGGCCCACCCCGCTCGCCGCGGCACAGGGCGGCGTCCCACTCCTCCGCGTCATGGACGAGCGGCGGAAGGAGCCACGGCAACGACGTACCGATCAGGAGGTGGTCGTACGAGCCGGGGTCGGCGAGCGCCTGCTCGCGCACCCAGCGTGCCTCCTCGGCATCGAGCATCGACCGCCGCTCCTCGTCGAGAACGCGAGCCGCGCGGGTGTCCACCATCAGCAGCCGTACCCGGCCGAAATCACGCCGGTAGCTCCACCGTGTACCGGCGGGTTCGGCGTCCGCCTCGGCGGCGAAACGGCGCAGTGGCTCCGTGCCGTCCGGGACGGCACGGACCTCGGCGTAGAGCGGGTCCGCGGCCAGGGCGGTGGGGGAGAGATTGCCGAGGTGCTGGTAGACCCAGTACGAGGCCAGCCCGCTGACGATCCGCTCGTGCCACCAGGGGGTCGCCCGGACACCGGCGAGCCAGGCGGCACTGGTGTTCCAGTCGTCCACGACGTCGTGATCGTCGAAGATCATGCAGCTGGGGACGGTCGAGAGCAGCCAGCGCACCTCGGGGTCACGCCAGGACTCGTCGTAGAGGTAGGTGTACTCCTCGTAGTCCGCGACCTCGGCGCCCGGCGGTTCGTTCAGGTCCCGGCGTGCGGCGAGGCGGCGGCGGGTCGCCTTCGACGTCTCGTCGGCGTACACCTGGTCCCCGAGTAGGAGCAGTACGTCGGGGCGTACGGCACCGGGGTCTGCGGCGAGCCGGGCGGCGAGGGCGTCCAGGGCGTCGGCGCCGGCGGTGTCGGGCTCGCCGGAGGGGGGAGCCGCCCAGCGGCAGGACCCGAAGGAGATCCGGACGGGCCGATCCCCGGTGTCATCGGCCGATGCCGGCGGCGTGGTGATCGTGCTCGCGGGGAAGCGGGAGTCCTTGAGCGGCCAGACCCGGCGGCCGTCGAGCAGCACCTCGTACGCGGTGGTCGAGTCCGGGGTCAGACCGGTCACCACCACCAGCGCGTAGTGGTGACCGGCGATCGCGAACGTCCGGGACGAGCCGGACGCGCCGTCCGCGCATCGGACTTCGGCCGTGGTGGGCCGGTCGGCCTCCACCCAGACGGTCGCGGTGGAGCCCGTCTCCCAGTCGACGTATCGCAGCAGTGGTCCCAGGCGCAGCCCGGCCATGAGGTGCCCTCCTCGCGTCGTCCCGCACGGACGGAGCTCACGGGCCCGTACGGCACGGGCGGCTCCGTACCGTACGGAACGACGGAGAGGGGTCGGGCGGTTCCGTGGGTCAGCAGCCGTTCAGGACCGACTGGAGCGCACTCTTCTCCGCGGAGTCGACGGTCAGGTTGTAGTAGTGCTTCACATGCACCCAGGCGCGCACGTAGGTGCACCGGTACGCGGTACGCGACGGCAGCCACTTGGCCGGGTCCTGGTCGCCCTTGGACTGGTTGACGTTGTCCGTGACCGCGATGAGCTGTGGGCGCGTCAGGTCGTTGGCGTACGCCTGGCGTTGGGCGGTGGTCCAGCTGCTCGCGCCGGAGCGCCAGGCCTCGGCGAGCGGGACCATGTGGTCGATGTCAACGTCGGAGGCGGCGGTCCAGGTTGCTCCATCGTACTCCGAGTACCAACTGCCGCTGACGGCGGCGCAGCTGGAGTCCTGGACCACGTTCGTGCCGTCGCGCTTCAGGACGGCCTCGCGGGTGTTGCAGGTGCCCGACTGGGTGATCCAGTGCGGGAACTTGTCCCGGCTGTAGCCGGTCGACGAGCCTTCCGCCGACACCGTCAGCTCGCTCAGATAGGTGCGGGCGGTGGAGGCGCTGACCGGGGTGGGCATGGCCGCCTGGGCGGTGGGTGCGGTGAGCAGTCCCGTGGTTGCGGCAAGTGCGGCGGATGCGACGACCACACCTATGCGACGCGCGTAGACACCTGACATGCGAACTCCCTTGATGTGGGGGGATCTTGGACGGGCGACCTGTGGAGCCAGGCCATCGTGGCGCCGCCAGGTTTCTGTGGGGTGGGCGCCAGGTAACAGGGTGGCGACATGAGCACGTCACATCAAGGCCTGGGACGGGCCGGCCTGCGGTGCGAGGGCGTACGGAAGGAAATGTGCGGGCGTACGCGGATGTTCGCGGCCTATGGGGGTGTCCGGGTCTGTACGCGAGGCATATGAGGACGTGGGGGCTGGCGTGTCGACAGGTCGCGAATGCCGGGGCGGGCCGGACTTATGGTTGCCGCGTGCTGCTTCCGGTCAACCTCACGCTCGGCATCGTCCTCGCCGTGCTGCTCGCGGCGGCCGCCGCCGTCGCCGCCCGGGCCTCGCTCGGCCGGTCGCGCGAGATCGTCCTCGCAGGGCTGCGCGCCGCGGTCCAACTCGCCGCAGTCTCCGTGCTCATCGGCTGGGTGGTCCGCTCGCTGCCGCCGTTGCTCTGCTTCGTGGCGCTGATGTACGCCGTGGCGGTACGGACCGCCGGACGCCGGATCACCGGGAACCGCACCTGGTGGTGGGCGGCTGTGCCGATCGCCGCGGGGGTCGCGCCGGTGGTCGCCCTGCTGCTGCTCACCGGGCTCCTGCCGGTCCGGGGCATCGCGCTGATCCCGGTGACGGGCATTCTCATCGGGGGTGCGCTCACCGCGACCGTACTCGGCGGACGGCGGGCGCTGGACGAACTGACCACGCGGCGCGGGGAGGTGGAGGCGGGAATGGCGCTCGGGCTGCTCGACCGCGATGCCCGGCTGGAGATCGCCCGGCCCGCGGCGTCGGATGCGCTCCTGCCGGGGCTGGACCAGACGCGGACGGTGGGGCTCGTCACGCTGCCCGGGGCGTTCGTGGGCATGCTGCTGGGCGGCGCCTCACCGGTTCAGGCGGGGGCGGTACAACTGTTCGTACTGGTGGCGCTGATGGCCGTACAGGCGGTGGCTGTTGCCACGGTGCTGGAACTGGTGGCGCGGGGGCGGCTGAGTCGCGACTGAATCCCGGGGAGGTCCCGGGTCAGAGGGCGCGGATGTGCAGGCGGATCGAGCCGTCGGCCGACGCCTCCACCCGGATCTGGGTCAGATCCCCGACGTGCGCATCCGGCGCCAGTGCCCCGGCGCGCGGGCCCACGCCCACGACGCGCATCCCGGCCGTCCGGCCTGCCGCGATACCCGCCTCCGAGTCCTCGAAGACGATGCAGTCGGCCGGGGCGAAGCCCAGTTCGGCCGCACCCTTGAGGAAGCCCTCGGGGTCGGGCTTGCTGGCGCCGACGCATTCCGCTGTGACGCGGGTGCTCGGCATCCGCAGTCCGGCCGCCGTCATCCGGGCCCGGGCGAGCGCCTCGTCGGCCGAGGTCACCAGGGCGTGCGGGAGCGTGGCGATCGCGTTCATGAAGGCCGGGGCGCCGCCGATCGGGACCACACCGTCGGTGTCGGCGGTCTCCTCGGCGAGCATGACCCGGTTGTCGGCGTAGTTCTGCTCCATCGGCCGGTCGGGCAGGAGTACCGCCATGGTGGCGTACCCCTGCCGCCCGTGGACCACCTTGAGTGCGGCCTCGGGGTCCAGTCCCTCCCGCAGCGCCCAGCGCCGCCAGCAGCGCTCCACCACCGCGTCGGAGTTCACGAGTGTGCCGTCCATGTCGAGCAGGAGGGCGCGTGCGGTGAGGACGGTGGCCGGCATCGGCGGGCTCCAGGGCGCGGGGGTGGAGGGCGGCATGGGGTGAAGAGAACAAGCGGTCCCGCCCGCCGGTCAGGGGTGCGGGCGAGGACCACTTTGTTCCACGACGATACAAAAAGCTGTCCGGGAAAGCGAATCCCTTCCCGAATACGGGAGGAGAGGGCCGGCTCCCCAGGGCCGGCCGCCTCCTCAGGACTGGCTGTCTCCTCGGGACTGGCCGCGGCCCGTCGTCTCCGCCTCCAGTGCGCTCCGGGTGCTCGGGCCGTAGACGCCCGGCGGGTCGCCCTCGATGGACTTGTACGACTGGTAGACGCGTACGGCGCTCTCGACCCGGTCCGTGTAGTTGCCGTTGTCGGGTCCCTGGTAAAGCCACACCTCCTGCAGGCGCCGTTGCAACTCGGCCACCTCGGGGCCGTGGTCGCCGCGCTGCAGCGTGCTGCCCTGCGGTTTCCCGAGCGGCGGGGCCGTCGAGGCTCCGGTGGGCTGCGAGACCGTCGCCGATGCCGACGGGGCGGGCGGGCGCGAGGAGGCAGCGGATGCGGAGGGGGAGAGCGAGGTGCTCGCCGACACGGAGACGGATGCGGACGGCGATGCCGAAGCCGACGGGGAGGAGGACGAGGACGCGGAGGCGGACGCGGACGCCGACGGCGACGCGTCCGGTGAAAGGGGCGCATCGGGGACGCTCGACACCCGGGCACTCGGGAGCGCCCGGTCGCGCTCGGAGTCCCCGTTCCCGCCCCCGCCGAACAGACCGCCGGCGAACGCCGCGGTGCCCACCACGCCGACCACGGCCGCGCCGACCGCGAGTACCGCGAAGGGCCGTCGGCGGCGTGGCTGCACCGGGTCCACCAGGCCCACCGGGTCCACCAGGCCCACCGGGTCCACCAGGCCCACCGGGTCCACCAGGCCCACCGGGTCCACGGTCATGGCGTCCGTACGCGGATCATCCGCCCCGGCACTCTCCTGCGACAGAGGCGACAGAGGCGACAGAGGCGGCGGATCCACCGGCGCCGCCGGGTCGAGGAAGAGCGGCATCGTCATGGCGGCGTCCGCCGAGGAGGCGTCCGCGGGCGCCTCGTCGCCCTCCAGCGTCACGTACGGCCGGATCCGCAGGGGATCGAAGTCCTCCGCCGCCGCGGTCTCCGCCCGCTCGGCCGCACGCCGTGCCGCGCGCTCCGCGCACCCGCACCGGGGCCCGGCGGCGGGTCTGCCGTGCGGTCCCCCGTCCCATGCATCCGTAGCTCTGTCGTCCGTGCCGCATTCCGGGCAGACATGTCCGGTCATTGTGGGTCCCTCCCCTTGAACTGCCTGCGATTATGCAGTCCGCCACGGTGATGCCCCAACAGGCCATAACCGTCCATAACGGCCAGGATGGGATGTAGCGGAACCGAGGAGATGTTCATGGCCCACCAGCTGAACCCCCCGGCCCTGGCCCCTGGCGAAGGCCGTTCCCAGCGGACGGTCCTGGTCGCCATCGGCGCCCTGCTCCTCGGCATGCTGCTCGCGGCACTCGACCAGACCATCGTCTCCACCGCCCTGCCGACCATCGTCAGCGAACTCGGCGGCCTGGAGCATCTGTCCTGGGTGGTCACCGCCTATCTGCTCGCGTCGACCGCCGCGACCCCGCTCTGGGGCAAGCTCGGCGACCAGTACGGCCGCAAGAAGCTCTTCCAGATCGCCATCGTCATCTTTCTCATCGGCTCCGCGCTCTGCGGCATGGCCCAGAACATGCCGCAACTGATCGCCTTCCGTGGTCTCCAGGGCCTCGGTGGCGGCGGCCTGATGGTGCTCTCGATGGCGATCGTCGGTGACATCGTCGCCCCGCGCGAACGCGGCAAGTACCAGGGCCTGTTCGGCGCGGTCTTCGGTATGACGAGTATTCTCGGACCGCTGCTCGGCGGCCTCTTCACCGAACACCTCAGCTGGCGCTGGGTGTTCTACATCAACCTGCCGATCGGCGTCGTCGCTCTGCTCGTCATCGCCGCCGTGCTGCACATCCCGGTCCGTCAGGCCAAGCACACCATCGACTACCTGGGCACCTTCCTCATCGCCTCCGTCGCCACCTGCCTGGTTCTCGTCGCCTCGCTGGGCGGATCGACCTGGGCCTGGGGCTCGGCGCAGATCATCGGACTCGCCGTCGTCAGCGTGGTGCTGCTGATCGCCTTCGTGCACGTCGAGCGGCGCGCCGCCGAACCCGTACTGCCGCTGAAGCTGTTCCGGATCCGGACCTTCAGCCTCGTCGCCGTGATCAGTTTCGTCATCGGATTCGCGATGTTCGGAGCGATGACGTATCTGCCGACGTTCCTGCAGGTCGTGCACAACATCTCGCCGACCCTGTCCGGTGTGCACATGCTGCCGATGGTGCTCGGTCTCCTCCTCACCTCGACCGTGTCCGGTCAGATCGTCAGCCGTACGGGCCGGTGGAAGGTCTTCCCGATCCTCGGTACCGGGATCACCGCGATCGGCCTGCAGCTCCTGCACCGGCTCACGGAGTACAGCAGCACCTGGCAGATGAGCGCCTACTTCTTCGTCTTCGGTGCCGGGCTCGGTCTGGTGATGCAGGTCCTCGTGCTGGTCGTGCAGAACGCCGTCACGTACGAGGACCTCGGCGTCGCGACCTCCGGGGCCACGTTCTTCCGCTCCATCGGTGCCTCGTTCGGTGTCGCCGTCTTCGGCACGATCTTCACCAACCGGCTCACCGGCAAACTCGGCGCGGCCCTCTCGGGCATCACGCTGCCACCGGGCATCGACGCCGGGCGACTGGCCGCCGACCCGCGCGCCATCCCCCAACTGCCGCCCGCGCTGCGGGCCCCGGTGATCCACGCGTACTCGACCTCGATCACCGACGTCTTCGTGTACGCGGCGCCCGTCGTCCTGGTCGCCTTCGTCATCGCCTGGTTCCTCAAGGAGGACAGGCTGCGCGGCTCGGTGACGGCTCCCGACAGCACCGAGACCCTGGCCTCGAACCCGGTCGAGCGTTCCTCGTACGACGAATGCGCACGGGCCCTGTCGGTGCTCGCCACCCGCGAGGGGCGCCGCGACGTCTACGTGAGGATCACCGAGCGTGCGGGGTACGACCTGCTGCCCGCAGCCGGCTGGATGCTGCTGCGCATCAAGCGGCACGGCGCCGTCGAACCCGCGCTGCTCGCCGACGCCACCCCTGTACCGGTGCGCGTGATCAGCGATGCGGCGCGACAGCTGGAGGAGCGCGGCCTGGCCCGGCGCGAAGGGGTGCAGCTGGTGCTCACCGACGGCGGTTCGGAGGCCGTGGTGAAGCTCGCGGAAGCGCGCGAGGGGTTGCTGGCCGAGCTGTTGGGCGACTGGTGGGGGCCGGAGCGGCCGACCGACCTGGTCTCACTCGTCGCGGAGCTGACCGCCGAGACGGCCGGATCGAGCAGCGAACAGCCGCGCTGTCCGGAGCCGAGGCGGGACCACGCACTCTGACCCGGGCCCGGAAATCCCCGGGCCGGACCCCGGCCCGGCGACAGCTCCCGTTCACAGCGCCCGGGTCACAGCTCCTTGGCGAACCAGTGCTCCGCGTACTGCCGCCGATGGAACGCGGGCACCTCCCGGTAGCCGTGCTTGGCGTACAGCCCGCGCGCCTCCACCAGGTCGTTGCGGGTGTCCAGCCGGATCTGCCGTACGCCGAAGGCACGCGCCGCACTCTCGACGGCCGCCAGCAGCAACCCGCCGCCGCCCGTGCCACGGAACTCGGGGCGCACGAACACGCGAGTGAGCTCCGCGGATTCCGCGTCCACCACCAGCAGCCCGGCACAGGACGCGGGCTTTCCGCCGAATCTGCCGACGACGAACGCGCCGGTCGGCCCCGTGAGCAGGTCGGCGCCGTCGCCGGAGAGTCCCTCGTCGATCTCCTCGGCGGTCGCGGGCCGCTGCCAGTAACGGCTGGCGACCTCGTCGTAGTAGTCACGGCGCAGGGCGCTCGCGTCGGGAGAGTCGAAGCGTTCAGGGGTCACGGTCCACGTCATGGGCGCCATTGTGACCTGGGCATGACCGGGGAGCCGAACGGTTTCGAGGGAGGTCGACGCCGCGACCGGCCTGACGTGCCGCGCCGGCAGCACGCACAGCCGCGCGCTCATGCCAGCGGCGGTGGGACCGTGACCGGCGGCGGGGGCAGCACAGGGCGCCGTCGGTGCGCCCGGACGCCCAGCAGCACCGCCACGGCCGCGACCAGCACGACACCCAGGAGGGTCAGCAGCCAGGCCGGGACGCCGGCCACGGTCAGCAGCTCGTTCCGGTACGTCATGGTCCGGTACGGGGTGTCGGCGGCGCTGGCCCGCAGTTCGTGATCCCCGTCGATCCGCTCCGGGTGCGGGAACGACTGCTCGATCGCCGTGACGAACACCGGCTTTCCGCCCGCCAGCTCCCGGATCGCCCCAGTAGCCGTGAAGCTCGTCGCAGAGGCTGTCGAAGCAGTCGGGTCGACCTTCCCCGCGTACGTCACCCGCGGCGCCTCCCCGCCGATCGTGCCGGCCGGCTCCATCCGGTGGGCGGCCAGCACGTACAGCCCCAGCGACTGCGGTGTCGCGGCGAGCTTCGACAGCCTCATCGGGTAGACGAGCCGGTCGCTCGCGAAGCTCAGCCGCAGCGGGTCGAGCTCGCCCAGCAGGAGCGCACCCTTCTCCCTGGGGGCGAGGCGGACGGCCACGTACTCCCACTTCCGGTCGACGTACGGCTGCAGCGCGGTCGCCAGCCGGTCGGGCAGCTCGAAACCGTTCCGCCGCAGCCACGTCTGCAGCGCCTCGGGGTCGGTCGCCGTCAGCCGCGCCACATCGAACGGACCGAGCCGCTCCCGCCCGACGACCCCCACCGGCGGTGCGCCGGCCGCGGACGGCGGTGCCGCGGCGTCCACGCCGTCGCCGGAACCGGCGAACGGCCAGTCCCCGGAGCGTGGCCAGAAATAGTGCCGGGTCGCGAGGGCCGGCGCGGTGAGGGTTTCGAGCTCCGAGAAGAGCGCCTGATCACCGAGTTCGACGGAGGCGCGGTGCGGTACGGGCATGATCCAGGCAGCCTCCGGGGCGTCCCCGCGGACCGTCAGCCGCATGACGATCTGCTCGGTGCGGCCGTCCCAGCCGACCACCGATGTCTCCCGGTCCACGCTGACGTGCGCGTCCTTGCCGGGGACCATCGCCCCACAGCCGCATGCGTACGCCGGGCCGATCAACGATCCGAGCTGCAGCGAGGCCAGCATCAACAGCAGCGACAGCGCGCGGATTCCCCACGAACCTCGTTTTCCCCATGGGCTTCGATTCCCCCGCACCCACCGCATGAACCGCGTTCCTCCCCCGTGTCGGTCGTGCCCCGTCGCGAGCGGCCGATCAGTCGACCAGAGGGACAGACGTCGGAGTGAACGGTCCGGTTCCGGCCACTGTGTCCGGGCCCGATCAGGCTCTTTCGCGTTCTCTCGAGCTCTTACGTTCCTCGAGCAAAGCGGGAGGAGAGTCAGGCGAAGAGGAGGTTGATTATGTCTATCTCATAGCGGAATGCGAAGGTTTTCGGCAGGTCCCGGGCCGAGGGACGGCGGATGAACAGCGGGAGGGTCGGCGCAGCGTGGCGAATGCGGAGCACAGTGTGCGCGGAGACGCGGTGACGGGGGCGAGGACCGGGGCTGCCCGAGCTGTGCTCTGGCTGGTTGCCGCATTGCTGGCGGGGTGGCAGATGGCGGTGGTGCTGCGGCAGCCACCCGGTGAACGGCTCACCGACCTGGAGACCTGGATCGGCGAGGACGGCGTACTGCATGTGGCGGGGTCGCTGTACGACAGCGACCGGTTCACCGGCACCCCTTTCGCCGGACTGGTACTGAAGCCACTGACCCGTACAGCCGAACAGAGCCTGGGCGTCGCCTGGACCTTCGGTTCGCTGCTGCTCGTCGCCGTCCTCGGCATCGTCGCGGCCCGCGCCCTGCCGGGACCCGTCTCCCGCCGCACCTCGCTGCTGGCCGCCCCCGTCGCGATCAGCCTGCTCATGCTGTCCCTGCCGGTCCGTAACGCCCTCCACCTCGGCCAGACCAGCATTCTGCCGGTCCTGCTGGTGCTTCTGGGCTGCTTCGTGACCCGCGGGGAACGGGCATCCGGCGTAATGATCGGGATCGCTGCCGCGCTCCAGCCGACCATGCTGCTCTTCGCCGCCCTGCTCTGGCTCACCGGACGTCGTCGGGCCGCCGTGACGGGCGGCGGCGCGTTCGCCGCGTGCACCGCCCTGGCCTGGGCCGCGATGCCGCACGACTCGGTCACGTACTGGGTGCACCATGTCGCGGGCGCCGGGCTCGGAGACGGTGCGGACAGCCTCGCCAACCAGTCCCTGCACGGCGCGCTGCTCCGCTTCGGCCTTGCGGGCCCGCTCGAGATCGTGCTGTTCCTGCTGCTGGCCGCCGCCGTCTGCTACGTCGGGCTGCGCCGCGCCATACGCTCTGCGCGGGACGGCCAGCTGCTCCTCGCCGTCGCCGTGACCGGCTGCGCGGCCGTCGCCGTCTCCCCGACCGCCTGGCAGCACCAACTGCTGTGGGTGCTCCTCACCGTCGTCGGCCGGGCCGGTACCCGCGCCTCCGAGCGGCTGGTGTGGCCGGCCCTCGTGGTGCTCGCGCTCACCCTGCCCGGGAAGACTCTGCTGCCGAACTTCCCGGTCGCCCACCCGGTACGGGACAACGTGCTGCTCCTGGCGGCGCTCGGAGCGGCCTGCGCCGCACCGTTCCTGCCGCGCACCTCGCCGTACTGGCAGCACCCGGTCCCCACGGACTACGCCACCCCGGTTCCGGCCCGCTGGAGCCGCGTACCGTTGCTGCCGTTCTGGCGGCGGGTGCTCAGCCGCCCCAATCTGCTGCTCGAACTTCTGCTGATCCGGGTCGTCTACTCCGCATACGCGCAGGTCAGGCTCGCGGCCACGGCCGGCCGCGCCACCGCCGAGGAGCACGGACGGCAGATCCACTCGCTCGAACAGTGGCTGCACATCGACATCGAGCACTGGGCCAACCACACGGTCGTCCACATCGGCTCGCTGCAGGGCTTCTTCGACTACTACTACGAGACGTTCCACTTCATCGTGCCGCTGACGATCCTGGGTGTGCTGTACGTACGCCGCCCCGCGGACTACCGCTGGGCGCGCTCCACCCTCGGCTTCGCCACCCTGGTCGCACTGCTCGGCTTCTGGCTCTACCCGCTGGCCCCGCCGCGGCTGATGCCGGGGCTCGGCTTCATCGACACGGTCCACGGCGTCCAGGACTTCGCGAAGCCCGACTACGGGACGCTGACGTCGATGACCAACCAGTACGCGGCGATGCCCTCGCTGCACTTCGGCTGGTCGCTCTGGTGCGGCATCATGATCGTAATGCTGGCCCCGAAGGTGTGGATGAAGGCGCTCGGGCTGCTGCACCCGCTGTTCACGGTCTCCGCGATCGTCGCCACGGCCAACCACTGGGTGCTCGACGCGGTGGGCGGGGCGCTGGTCATCGGGACCGGATTCCTGCTGACCTACGTCCTGGCGGGGCCGCGGAGGCTGCAACCCGTGGAGGGGCCGCCGGACGGGGCGGACGGCACGACGTCCGCGGATCACGTGCCGGAGGAGACGAGGCAGTGGGCAGCAAACGCTGACCGGGCCGCGCCCGGTCCTGCTCCGCCAGGGGCCGGGCCGGTGGGCGGTTGCCGGCCGGGGTCTTTGTCAGCCGAGTCCTTGGTACGCCGCCGTCACGCGTTCCTCGGCGACGTCGAGCGCATGGCGCACCGCACCCAGGGCGACCGCCCGCTCGCCCGACGCCGAGGCGCCCACGACGACCGGTACCAGGGTGTGCGACCGCAGATGCCTGCGCACAGGGTCGAGGAGGACGTCCCCGGCCCGTGACACCCCGCCGCCGATGACGATCCGGCCGGGATCGAGCACCAGCACCAGTGCGGCCAGTCCTCGGGCGAAACGGGCGGCCACCCGGTCCACCACGTCGACGGCCGCCGGGTCGCCTGCCCGGGCCGCCGTGAAGAGCGGTGCGATGTCGTGGGCGTCCCCGACCGGCACACCCGCTTCCAGGGCCAGCCGGTGAATCGCCTCGGCGCCGACGAGCTGCTCGAACGGTCCCAGATCGACCGCCTGGCCCTGCACGGCCCTGAAGCTCTCCGCCTGCGACGGTACCCCCGCCCAGACCTGGACCGTGCCGGGCGACGGCACGCTGGTCGCGTTCGGCAAGTGCATGGACGTCCGCAACGGCTCGACGGCCGACGGCACCGCCGTCCAGCTCTACCGGTGCAATGGGACCCCGGCCCAGTCCTGGACCTCGCTGCCCGACGGCACCCTGCGCAACGTCAAGTCGGCGCTGTGCCTGTACGCCGAGGGCGGCGCCACGGACGGCGCGCATCTGCTGATCCGGACCTGTGGAACAGCCGCCGAACAGCGATGGAAGCTCCCACGGTAGCCGGAGCCCGTACCGCCCCTGAGGGCCGAAGGGGTGCCGGGACGAACCGCATCGTCCCGGCACCCCTTCGGCATGGATCGCCGCGTATTCCAGCATCCGCCTGTCCGGGGCGGCCCGCCACTCGAACGGCTCAGCTTGACGTTTAACGTCAAGCTCAGGGGCCGGGCGGAACCAGCGCCCAGGCGGCCAGCGACAGCGTAGCCATGGACACGACTGTGGACGCCACCACGGAGTTGCGGGCGAGGCTGGTGTCCAGGCCGTACTGGCGGGCGTAGATGAAGGCGTTCTGGGCCGTCGGGAGTGCGGAACAGAGGACCACGGCGAGCAACTGGTGGTCCGGCAGGTGTAGCAGCGGGCCGCCGACCAGGAAGGCGATCAGGGGCTGAACCAGCGTCTTCAGCACGACCGCCAGGCCCACTTCCGTACGCCCCGCGGGCACCGTCGTCGCGGTCGTTGCCGGATCCGGGCGGCCGTGCAGGGACAGGCCGAGGGTGATCAGGGCGGTGGGCACGGCGGCCGCGCCGAGCAGATCACAGGAGTGTTCGAGGGCGTGCGGCAGCCGCACTCCGAGCGCGGAGACGAGGACGCCGAGCATCGAGGCCATGATGATCGGATTGCGTACGGGCATGGTCACCATCCGCCGCAGCGCGACGCCCTTTCCGGAGCCCGCCCCTGTACCCGTGTCCAGCAGCGTCAGGATCACGGGGGAGACCAGCAGCACCTGGAAGAGGATGATCTGGGCGACGAACGACGCGTCACCGAGCACCTGGACCGCCACCGGGATACCGAGATTGGCGGAGTTGACGTAGCCGGACGCCATGCTGCTGATCGCCTGGTCGGCCGTCTTGCGGCCGAAGAAGCGCCGGGCGAGCACGAAGCCGAGGGCGGACGCGAGCGCCGTGCCCGTCCCGAACGCCACCATCGAGGAGTTGGCGAAGGCGTTCAGTCGCGCACCGGAGACCATCGTGAACAGTGCCGCGGGCATGGCCACATGGAAGACGAACCGGCCGAGCACGGCTTCCGCCTGCTCGCCGAGCAGGCCGCTGCGGCCGACCGCGTAGCCGATCGCGGTGAGTATCCAGATCGGAGCGAAGGCGGAGAGCAGGGCATGCATGGACGCCATGATCCTCGGACAGCTGTCCACTGCCGGTACTGGGGCGCGGAGGGCAGGAGGGGACGGGGCGCGGACGGGGCGCGGACGGGCGGCAGGGGCCGGGGCGTTGCAGGGGCGGCCCCCGCCGTCCGGGGTTCCGCGAGCCGGTCAGCCGGCGGCGGTACCGACCCGGAGCTGCTTGATTCCGTTCAGCCAGGCGGAGCGCAGCCGCCGCGGGTCCTCGACCAGCCGCAGATCGGGCAGCACGTCCGCGATCGCGTTGAAGATCAGGTCGATCTCCATGACGGCGAGGGACTTGCCGAGACAGAAGTGCGGTCCGCCGCCGCCGAATCCGAGATGGGGGTTGGGGTCCCGGGAGATGTCGAAGAGTTCCGGGCTCTCGAAGACCTCGGGGTCGTTGTTGGCGGAGGAGTAGAACAGCCCGACCCGTTCGCCCTTCTTGATTTTCTGCCCGCCCAGTTCGAGGTCCTGGGTGGCGGTCCGCTGGAAGGAGACCACGGGGGTGGCCCAGCGCACGATCTCCTCGGCGGCGGTCTCCGGGCGCTCGCGCTTGTAGCGCTCCCACTCCTCGGGGTGGGTGAGGAAGGCGTGCATGCCGTGGCTGATGGCGTTCCGGGTGGTCTCGTTGCCGGCGACGGCGAGGAGGATCACGAAGAAACCGAACTCGTCCGAGGAGAGGTTTCCTTCGCCCTCCGCGGCGACCAGCTGGGAGACGATGTCCTTGGCGGGGCACTCCTTGCGTGCCGCTGCCAGGTTCATGGCGTACGAGACGATCTCCATGGCCGCCTCGATGCCGACCTCTTCGGTGATCGCGTACTCGGGATCGTCGTACGCCGCCATCTTGTTGGACCAGTCGAAGATCTTGGACCGGTCCTCCTGCGGTACGCCGATGAGCTCGGCGATGGCCTGGAGCGGCAGTTCGACGGCGATATGGGTGACGAAGTCGAACGAGCCGTCGTCGTCGGCGGAGGCGAGGGCCGTCTCGACGATCGACCGGGTGCGGCTGCGCAGCGCCTGTTCCAGGGAACGGATGGCGCGGGGGGTGAAGCCGCGCTGGACGATCTGGCGGACCCGGGTGTGCTCGGGCGGATCCATGTTCAGCATGATCAGCTTCTGGACGTCGATCTGATCGCGGCTGATCGTCTCGTTGAAGCGGATGACCGCGGTGTTGGTGTGGGAAGAGAACAGTTCAGGGTGTGTGGAGACGTACTTGACGTCCGCATGCCGGGTAACCACCCAGTAGCCCTCGTCGTCGAAACCGGAGATACCGGCCGGCTGGGCGCACCACCAGACCGGGGCGGTCTCCCTCATCCGGGCGAACTCCGGGTGCGGGATGCGGGCTTGGAGCAGGTCGGGATCGGTGAAGTCGAACCCTTCGGGCAGATGGGGGCAGGGCATCGGCAACTCCAGGTCGGTCCGAGGGGCGCCCGGACATTGTCTGACGACCCATCAGAAGTTGCCCGCAAGGTAGTAACGAGTTCTACAACTGGCAAGAGCTGTGGCCGGATCTGTTGCGTGAGGGGGGTGCGTGCGGGCTTCGAAGTTCGCCCACTGTGTGTGCGAGGTACGTGCACGGCTCTTGCGTACCGGGGGTAAGCCTCCTAAGACTGCTTGCAGAACTAGAACGCGTACTAGTTCCTTCCGTGGGCGCCGGGACGCCCCCTGCGGAAGCGCGAGGAGAGGACGAGCTCATGGCCGCGGAACCCGTCATCGTCGAAGCCGTACGCACCCCCATCGGCAAGCGCGGAGGCGCGCTCGCCAATCTGCATCCCGCCTATCTGCTGGGCGAGACCTACCGTGAACTTCTCGGACGCACCGGCATCCATGCGGACTGCGTGGAACAGATCGTCGGCGGTACGGTCACCCACGCCGGCGAACAGTCCATGAACCCGGCGCGCAACGCCTGGCTCACCGTGGGACTTCCGTACGAGACCGCCGCCACCACCGTGGACTGCCAGTGCGGCTCCTCGCAGCAGGCCTCCCACATGGTCGCCAACATGGTCGCGGCCGGAGTCATCGACATCGGCATCAGCTGCGGTGTCGAGGCGATGTCGCGCGTGCCGCTGGGCAGCGGCTCCAAGCACGGCCCGGGAAAGCCCTGGCCGGACGAGTGGAACGTCGACCTGCCCAACCAGTTCGAGGCCGCCGAGCGCATCGCCCGCAAGCGGGGCCTCACGCGGGAGAACGTCGACTCGCTCGGGCTGATCTCGCAGGAGCGGGCGGCCGTGGCCTGGGCCGAGGAGCGGTTCAAACGGGAGACGTACGCGGTCCAGGTGCCGACCACCGAGGAGGAGCAGGCGGCCGGTCGGGGCATGTGGCGCCTCGTCGACCGGGACGAGGGGCTGCGGGACACCACGATGGAGGGGCTCGCCCGGCTCAAGCCGGTCATGCCCACCGCGATCCACACCGCGGGCAACGCCTCGCAGATATCCGACGGCGCCTGCGCGATCATGTGGGCGTCCAAGCGGATGGCACGCGCACTCAAACTCAGGCCGCGCGCCCGGATCGTCGCCCAGGCGCTCGCCGGTTCCGACCCGCACTTCCACCTCGACGGGCCGATCGACGCGACCCGCGCGGTGCTGGGCAAGGCCGGGATGTCGCTCAAGGACATCGACCTCGTCGAGATCAACGAGGCGTTCGCGTCGGTGGCGCTGAGCTGGGCCCAGGTCTTCGAGCGGGACCTAGACGGGCTCACGAAGGTCAACGTCAACGGCGGCGCCATCGCGCTCGGCCACCCGGTGGGCGCCACCGGGGCCCGGCTCATCACCACAGCACTGCATGAACTGGAGCGCAGCGACAAGGAGTTCGCGCTCATCACCATGTGTGCCGGCGGGGCGCTGGCCACCGGCACGATCATCCAGCGGCTGTGAGGACTCCCCCGGCCGGGGGTGATAGGTGCACCCCGGCCGGGGGGTGGTGGTAGGTGCACCCCCGGCCGGGGGTCCATGCCGCTGTCGGCGCCGCTCGCGGTTGCATAGCGTCACGGCCATGGAGAACAAGAACAGCAAGACGTTCAGTAACACCCCTTCTTCCAGGGCGGGTCGGCGTGGTGCCCGGCGGGGACTGGCGGTCGCCACGGTCATGGCCCTCGCCGCCCTCGGTGCGGCGCCCGCCGTGGCCCAGCAGGCCGGACCGGCGGACGGGGGCTCCCACACCACCCGCACCGCCGGACGGGGCACGCTCCTCGCCGTCACGCCCGTCGCCACTCTCGACCGCACCGACGTCAGCGCCTTCCTCGCCTCGGGAGGCATGGACACGGGCACCGTCCGCTACGGCGTACGCGCCTACCGCCTCACGTACCGCACCCTCACCCCGCAGGGCGAACCCACCATCGCCACCGGTCTGTTCGTCCTCCCCAGGGGTGGCGCCGACCGCCTCGATCTGGTCTCCGACACCCACGGAACGATGGTCCACCGCGACTACGCGCCCTCCGTCGGCGAGGACTTCGGCCGGTTCGCCCCGTACCTGCACGCCTCGGCCGGTCGCGCCGTCGCCGCGCCCGACTATCTCGGCCTCGGCAAGGGGCCGGGCCCGCACCCGTACATGGACACCGCGTCCTCCGTCACCGCCTCCCTCGACATGCTGCGTGCCTCCCGCACCGCGGCGCGGGAGCTGGGACGCCCCCTCACCGGCGAGGTGTACGCCAGCGGCTTCTCCCAGGGCGGCCAGGTCGCGACGGCTCTGGCCAAGGCCCTCGCCGGTGGCGCGGACCGGCACTTCAGGCTGCGGGCACTGGCGCCGGTCTCGGGACCGTACGACCTCCGGGGCGCGGAGACGCCCGCCATGTTCGACGGCCGGATCAACGACATCAGCGCGGTCTTCTACATGTCGTACTTCCTCACCGCGCAGAACCGGCTGCACCCGCTCTACAAGGACCCCTCGGAGCTCTTCCGTGAGCCGTACGCGGACGTCGTCGAGAACCTCTTCGACACCCACCACTTCGAGGAGGACATCATCCCGGCGCTGCCCGGCACGCTGAAGGAACTCCTCACCGATGAGGCCTATCAGGACCTGCAGCATCCGACGGGAGTGCTGCGTGACGTGCTGAAGGCCCAGGACGGTCAGTGCGACTGGAAGCCCGAGGTGCCCGTGCGGCTCTACTCGTCAGCCGCAGACCGGGACGTGGCCATCGCCAACTCCCGCAACTGTGCAGCCGACTTCGCCGCGCGCGGTGCGCGGGTGCCGGTGATCGACCAAGGGTCGACCGATCACAACGGGACGTTCATGAAGTCCGGCCCGCAGATCGTCCGCTGGTTCGACACGATCAGTGCGGCGGGACCGCGTCACCGCTGATCGGGCCGGGCCGGACCTGGAGCCGACGGAGGGCCGGCGGCCGGACACCGCGAACCGAGACCTCGTACCGGCCCCGGGCACGGGGAAGACCCCGACCGGAACCCGGTCGGGGTCTTCCCGCGCTGCGGCCGGCGGACAGGCTCTCAGGGGGCCTCGAATGTGGCCTGGGCCTCGAAGGCCGCACGTCGCGTGGCCCGGCGCAGCGCCTTCAGCAACGTCCCGCCGACGACGAGGGTCAGCGCCACGGTCAGCACGGCCCGTCCCAGGTCCCAGCCCAGCGAAGTGGCCAGGCAGTACGCGAGGAAGCGGACCAGGTTCTCGGGCAGCGGGTCACCGGGGTGGAAGGAGATGCCCGAGCCGAGGCCCGGCACGATCGTCCAGCCGTACAGGTTCATCACCGTGCCGTACGCGAACGCCGCCACACCCCCGTAGGCCGCGAGCATCAGCAGCTCGGCCCGCCCGCGCAGCCGGTCCGGGCCCGGCAGCAGCCCGGCGCCCATGGTGAACCAGCCCATCGACAGCATCTGGAACGGCATCCACGGGCCCACCCCGCCGGTGAGCAGCGCGGACGCGAACATCGTCACCGAGCCGAGCACGAACCCGAAGCCCGGACCGAGCACCCGGCCGCTCAGCACCATCAGGAAGAACATCGGCTCCAGGCCCGCCGTCCCCGCGCCGAGCGGGCGCAGCGCGGCGCCGACCGCGGCGAGCACACCCAGCATCGCCACCGCCTTCGCGTCCAGGCCGGAGTCCGCGATCGTCGCGACGACCACCCCGACCAGCAGCGGAAGCAGCGCGGCGAACAGCCAGGGCGCGTCCTGGGAGTGCGCGAGGCCGGAGTCCGGGCCGGCCAGCAGCGGCCAGCCGATGGCGACGACACCGATCGCGCTGATCAGGAGGAGCGCGGCGATCGCACGCGGCCCGAGCCGCACCGCCCGCGCCTGCCGGTCGCCCGTGCGCCGGCCCCTCGGTGTTCCGGCCGCTCGTACGGCCCGTTCCCGGGGCGTCATGCGTCCACCCCCAGTGCCGCGCGTACCTGCGGCACGGTCAGCCACTCCTGCGGGGCGAGGATCTTCGCGGTCTGCGGTGCGAACGCCGGGGACGAGACCACGACCTGCCTGGTCGGCCCGTCCGCGACGATCTCCCCGTCGGCGAGGATCACCACCCGGTGGGCCAGCTCGGCGGCGAGCTCCACATCGTGGGTGGCCAGGACGATCGCATGGCCCTCGGCCGCCAGACCACGCAGCACGCGTATCAGGCGGGCCTTCGCCGCGTAGTCCAGGCCACGCGTCGGCTCGTCGAGCAGCAGCAGCGGGGGGCGCGCGGTCAGCACGATCGCCAGTGCCAGGGCGAGGCGCTGCCCCTCGGAGAGGTCGCGCGGGTGGGTGTCGTCCGGTACGTCCGGCAGCAGCTCGGAGACCAGGGCCCGGCAGCTGCCCGCCGCGGCGCCCGCGTCCGTGTCGGCCGCCGCGCATTCGGCGGCGACCGTGTCCGCGTAGAGCAGATCGCGCGGTTCCTGTGGTACGAGCCCGACCCGGCGCACCATGTCGCGCGGCGGCGTGCGGTGCGGGGCCCGGCCGCCCACGTGGACGGTGCCGGCCGTGGGCTCGACCGTGCCGACGAGGGTGGCCAGCAGCGTGGACTTGCCCGCGCCGTTGCGGCCCATCAGGGCGACGGTCTCGCCGGGCGTGACGGAGAGCGTCACCCGGCGCAGCGCCTCGACGCGACCGCGCCGCACCCCCAGACCCTCGGCCCGGACGGCTGCTTCCCCCGCGAGCCCCGGAGCGGGCTCCGGCTCGGGTGCGCGACGGCGTCCGAACAGCCCACGCCGTACCGGGGCGGCGGACAGCGGTGCCGGGGCAGCGGGCGTCGCCGACGGGACGGCCGACGGCGGCTCGGCCGACGCCAGCCGTTCCCGTAGCCCGGTCGCCCGGCGTCGCGCATCGCGCACGGAGAGCGGCAGCGGTTCCCAGTCCGCCAGCCGCCCCAGCGCGACCACCGGCGGGTGGACCGGGGACACGGCCATGACGTCGGCGGGCGCACCCGTCACGGGTGCGGCGCCCGGCGACGCCAGCAGGACGACCTGGTCCGCGTACTGGACCACGCGTTCCAGCCGGTGCTCCGCCATCAGGACCGTCGTGCCCAGGTCGTGCACCAGCCGCTGGAGCACCGCGAGGACCTCCTCGGCCGCCGCCGGGTCCAGGGCGGACGTCGGTTCGTCCAGGACCAGCACCTTGGGGTGCGGGGTCAGCACCGAGCCGATCGCGACCCGCTGCTGCTGGCCGCCGGAGAGCGTGGCGATCGGCCGGTCGCGCAGTCCGGCGAGGCCCAGCAGGTCGAGGGTCTCCTCGACCCGCCGCCGCATGACGTCGGGGGCGAGCCCCAGCGACTCCATGCCGTACGCCAGCTCGTCCTCGACGGTGTCGGTGACGAAATGGGAGAGCGGGTCCTGGCCCACCGTGCCGACCAGATCGGCGAGTTCGCGCGGTTTGTGGGTCCGGGTGTCGCGGCCGTCGACCGTGACCCGGCCGCGCAGTGTGCCGCCCGTGAAGTGCGGCACGAGACCGGAGACGGCCCCCAGCAGCGTCGACTTGCCGACCCCCGACGGACCGACGAGCAGCACCAACTCGCCCTCCGGGACCGTCAGATCGACGCCGGACAGGGTGGGGTGCGCCGTGCCCTCGAACTGCACCGAGACCTGCTCGAACCGGATCATCACTGTCCCTTCTCGGAGTGCGCGACGGCAGCGTCGGCCGGACCACCCACCGGGGGCGGCGCGGGCGCCACCACCGCGGGCAGCAACCCGATCAGCACCGCCGCCGCGGGCCACAGCGGGAACACCGGCGCGACCAGGGGTACGACCCCGGGGTGCAGCGCCTCCGGGTCGACGCTGCCCGCCAGGATCATCGCTGCCGCGACCACCGCACCCGACCCCGCCACCAGCCAGGCCCGTACACCCCACCGGTCGGGCCGGTAGCGGGTACGGACCGAGCGGGCGCCGCCGAGCCGCAGCCCAACCGCGGCGGCGACGAGCCCGGCGAGCAGCAGCGGCAGCCCGTAGACCGCACCCTGCGAAGCCAGCAGGCCGTACGTACCGGCGCAGACCCCCAGCAGACCGCCGAGGGTGAGGACGTTCGTGGTGTGCCGGACGGCGGGCGGGACCTGCGCGGTACGCCCGTACCCGCGCGCGTCCATCGACGCCGCCACCGCCACCGACCGCTCCAGCGCACCCTCCAGCACCGGCAGTCCGATCTGCAGAACGGCCCTGATGCCCCCGGTCGGGCGGCCTCGCAGCCGGCGTGCGGTGCGCAGGCGCACCACATCGGCGACCATGTTCGGCGCGAACGTCATCGCGACGACGACGGCGACCCCCGCCTCGTACAGCGCACCCGGCAGCGACTTCAGCAGCCGGGCCGGGTTGGCGAGCGAGTTCGCCGCGCCGATGCAGATCAGCAGCGTGGCCAGCTTCGCCCCGTCGTACAGCGCGAAGAGCAGCTGCTCGGCGGTGACCCGGCCGCCGATCCTGACGCCCTGCGCCCAGTTCGGCAGCGGGACTTCGGGGAGGGTGAACACCAGGTGCGTACCGGGGATCGGCGAGCCGAGGAAGACGGAGAACAGCAGCCGCACGGCGACGACGAACAGCCCGATCTTGATGAACGCCCCGTACGAACGCGCCCACGGCGCGTCCGTACGGCGCGCCGCCACGACATATCCGGCCACGCCCACCAGCAGCCCGAGCAGCAGCGGATTGCTGGTCCGGGACGCGGCGGTGGCCAGCCCGAGCGCCCACAGCCACCAGGCCCCGGCGGGCAGGGCATTGCTGCGGGTCGCCGCGGGCGCCCGCAGTGCATGGCTGAGCCGGGCCGCGCCGGGGGAGGCGGTCATCCGCGCCGGCGGCGGGCCTGCAGGACGGCGGCGATGCCGAGCAGCAGGACGGCACCGAGCCCGACGAGCATCCCGGTGGACGGACCGCTGCGCCCGTTCCCGGGGTGGGTGGACGAGGGAGAGGCGGACGCCGGGTGCCCGCTGCCGGAGACCTGCTCGCCGCAGCCCGAGGCGGGGTAGCCGGAGATCGCGCAGAGCAGGGCGTCGCTGCTGTAGCGCAGCGGCTTGGCCACCGAGGCGAGCGCCTCGGCGGTACTTGCCCCGGGGGCGACCTGCGCGCAGGCGGTGCGCAGCGCGGGCGGCGTCTCCCCGGCCGGGGCGTCCGCCGGCGTGCCGGGGTCGATGACGAGCGCGACGCGCTTGGTGCTGTCCTTGGCGGGGGTGTCCGCGCAGACCGTCGCGAAGTCGGGGGTGCGGCGCGGTTTCGCCGAGTCCTGGGAGTCCTCGCTCACGGAGAACCGGAAGCCCTGTACCGCCCCGTCGTCGGGCTGGACGAGCGAGGGGCCCTGGGTGGCGTAGGCCCAGCCGGACCCCTTGCCTTCCCAGAACGACCAGTAGCGGTAGCCGGCCGCATGGGCGGTGCCCGCGCCGAGCACGGTCAGAGCGGCGCCGAGCACCAGCAGCAGTGCGACGGCCACCCGTCCGGCGAACGCATTCCCCGCACGATTCCCCGCTCGGTTCACGGCTGCTCGGTCTTCCGGCGGCTGCTGATGAGGAAGCCGATGCCCGCACCGGCGGCGAGACCGATACCGACCAGCCACCACACCCCGAGACCGGCGTCGTCGCTGGTGCCGTCCTCGGCCGAGAAGTCGTTTGGGGTCGCACTGGGCGTGATGACGGCGGCGGGCGCGGGACCGCTCGCGTTCAGCGCCCGGACCAGGTCCACGCCGCCGAAGTCGCGGGCGTCGGCGCCGGTCGCGTGCGCGGCCAGGACCAGCTGGGCGTAGGCGGCGGGGCCGCTCTCCTCGGCCCAGCTCCTGGAGTTCTTCTGCAGCCAGCCGACCGCACCGGCCGCCTTGTTCTTGTGGCCCGCGGAGGCCAGGGCGACGACCGCGTCCGCGGTGTTGCCGAAGTCGGGCTGCGGGGTGGTGTCGTCGGCGCCCGGCATCGGCGGCAGGTTCAGGTGGTTGCCGTTCTTCGCGAGGGCGCCCGCGAGGTAGAACGCGCCGTTCTGGGCGGCCTGCTCCGGCTTGACGACGTCGCCCTTCCGGCAGGCCGGCGGCTTGCCCTCGACCGCGGCGTTGTCCCCGGCGGCCAGCCCCTTGCCCATCGAGCCGAGCACGGCGGCCGCTGTGGCGTCCGCGTTCGCGGCGAGCTTCCCGGCCTTGTCGGGCTGGTACGCGAACGCGCCGCCGTCCGGGCCGCCGCACGGGATCGCGAGCGCGAGCAGCGCGTCGTACGGGGTTTTGCCGCCCGGATTCGTCATGTCGCCGATCCGCTGGCCCTGCCAGGCCAGCGCGCCGATCACGATCGAGGTGGAGTTGGCGTCGCTGGGGGAGCCCGCGTTGTAGCCCCAGCCGCCGTCCTCGTTCTGGACGGACTTCAGCCAGCGGACGCCGTTGTTGACGATGTCGCGGTGCCCGCCGACATCCGCCAGCGCCTGCACCGCGGCGGCGGTCGCGTTGGTGTCCAGCATGGTCTTGGCGTCGCACGGCTTGGAGACATCGGCGCGGTACGAGGCGTAGGCGCCGCTCGCGCACTGCTGGGCGATCAGCCAGTCCACCGACTTCGCCGCGGGCACGACCCCCTCGACGCGCTGGGCGAGGAAGGCCAGCGACTGCCGCCAGACCCCGTCGTACGTCGGGTCCTTGGTGCCGTACAGCCCGGAGGGCAGCGCAACGGACGGGGTGGGGGAGGCGGACGGCGCCGCGACCGCGGCCGGGGCAGCGGCCGCACAGAGCACGGTGGCGGTGGCGGCGAGCGCTGCTGCGCTGCGGCGTACGGTCATGGCGGGCTGAGCCTCTCCTGGTGGGGAACCGGGCACAGGCACACTCAGGCACCAGGCTCCGGCCCCGTATTCCTCGACGGTGCCGGCCACCGGGGTTCCGGTGACGCGAGCCGGTCACGACCGCGGACAGGGCATCCCGACTCACCGCTGTGTCAGCGGCTCACGGTTGCGTGGTCAGTGCCGGATTTGCACCGGCTTCCCCCTGAACGGGCATGATGACGACTCGCACACTCTACCGGGAGGTAGCCCGCTCGCCCCGGGCGGAGGGCTGCCTCACACAGCGATGTACGTCACCGGCCCGCTGCCTGGCACAGCCTCCGCGCGCCCCAGCTTCACCAGTCGGCGCACATGAGCCTCCGCCTCGGAGACGGCAATGTTCCGCGAGCCGTGCGGGATCTGTTCCCAGGGCCGGTTCCACTCCATCCGCTCGGCCAGTTGCCACGGCGTCAACGGGGTGGTGAGCAGGGCGAGCAGCCCGGTCAGCCGCTCCTCGTGATGGTCGAGGAGTTCCCTCACGCGCCCTGCCGCGTCCGTGAACGCGTACTGGTGGGCGGGCAGCACCTCGGCGACCCCGAGCCGGCCGATGCGCTCCAGCGAGTCCAGGTAGTCGCCCAGGGGGTCGGTGACCGTCGCGTCGTCCGGGTCCTCGTACAGCCCGATGTGGGGGCTGATCCCGGGCAGCAGATGGTCGCCGGAGAAGAGACGGCCGCGGCCGGGCAGATCGGCCGGATGGTCCTCCTCCAGGTGCAGGCAGACATGGCCGGGGGTGTGGCCCGGCGTCCAGATCGCCCGGAGCCGCCGGCCCGTGAGGTCGAGCAGCTCGCCGGGGACGATCTCGCGGTCCGGGAGGGCGGCGCGCAGTCCGGGGAGCGTGCGCATCCGGCCGCCCGTGCGGGCGGCGCGCAGTGGGGCGAGGTGCTCCTCCGGTGCGCCGGCCGCGGCGAGCTTCGCCGCGAGGTAGGTGAGCCAGGTGCCCGGTTCGGACTCACGGGTGCGGCGGACGATCGCGGTGTCCGCGGCGTGCATCGCGATCCACGCCCCCGAGGCCTCGCGGACCTGTCCGGAGAGTCCGTGGTGGTCGGGATGGTGGTGGGTGATGACCACGCCGTGGATGCCGGCGATGTCCACA
Source organism: Streptomyces sp. NPDC048496 (assembly GCF_043200055.1). Taxonomy (NCBI): domain Bacteria; kingdom Bacillati; phylum Actinomycetota; class Actinomycetes; order Kitasatosporales; family Streptomycetaceae; genus Streptomyces; species Streptomyces sp. NPDC048496. Next base: position 29,252 of record NZ_JBICXB010000010.1, read on the forward strand.
CCGACGGCGGCGACTCCGGCGACCAGGGTGTCCCAGGCGTCGGGGTCGTCCCAGCCGGTGTCGACGAGGACCGGCCCGCGGTCGGTGTCGAGGACATGCACCAGGGTGTGGCCGAGCGGGTTGTCCGGGATCGGGACCTTGATGGACCACACGCCGCCGCCGTGCTCGGTCACCTGTGTCATGGGGCTTCCCCTCTCCCGACCCGGCCCGCGGCCGCGCTGCGCCACGCCCACTGTAACGAGAACTCGTTCCACTAGTAGCCCAGGACGACTATCTGCTTCGGATCAACGGGTCCGCGAAGGACGGCAGTTCCCCCGGTCGCTGCGGATCGAAGGTAAAGATGTGCCGCGAGCCCCGCCGCGGAGCGTTCGCCAGGGCGGGGCGCCGACGCCTCTCGGATCACGCCGGTCTCGTGGGGGATGTCCGATGCGTGGACTCCTGGAACTGGAACTGGTATCAGTTCTGACACAGAGTCAGGTATGAAGTCAGGTGCGGAGTCGGTACGTGCCGGGTCGCGGGAGGCAGCAGCCATGACCGAGCTTGTGGAACACGGAAAACTGTTCATCGGCGGGGAGTTGGTCGATCCGCTCGGCCAGGACGTCATCGAGGTGATATCGCCCCACACCGAGCAGGTCATCGGCAGGGTGCCGCACGCCTGCGAAGCCGATGTGGACCGGGCCGTCACCGCTGCCCGCCGGGCCTTCGACGAAGGGCCCTGGCCGCGCGCGTCGCTGGACGAGCGGATCGAGGTGATCACGCGGATCAAGGACGCGTTCGCCGTGCGGTACGAGGAGATCGCCCGCGTCATCAGCTCCGAGAACGGAACTCCGTACAGCTCCAGCGTGATGGTGCAGGCGCTCGCCGCGATGATGGTGTGGGACGCGGCGATCACCGTCGCCCGCACCTTCCCGTACGAGGAGCGCCGCGACGGCGTCCTCGGACCGCTGCTGGTGCGCCGGGAGCCGGTCGGGGTGGTCGCGGCCGTCGTGCCGTGGAACGTCCCGCAGTTCACCGCCGCCGCCAAGCTCGCCCCCGCGCTGCTGGCAGGCTGCTCCGCCGTACTCAAGGTCTCGCCCGAATCGCCCCTGGACGCCTACATCCTGGCCGAGATCGCCGCCGGGGCCGGGCTCCCCGAAGGGGTACTGTCGATCCTTCCGGCGGACCGCGAGGTGAGCGAGTACCTGGTCGGCCATCCGGGCGTCGACAAGGTTTCGTTCACCGGCTCGGTCGCGGCGGGCCGCCGGGTCATGGAGGTCGCCTCCCGGAACCTCACCCGTGTCACCCTGGAGCTCGGCGGCAAGTCCGCCGCTGTCATCCTTCCCGACGCCGATCTGGACACGGCCGTCGCCGGCATCGTCCCGTTCGCCTGGATGATCAACGGCCAGGCGTGCGTCGCCCAGACCCGCATCCTCGTCCCGCGCTCCCGCTACGACGAGACCGCCGAGGCGTTCGCCGCCGCAGCGGGTGCGCTGAAGGTCGGTGACCCGCTCGACCCCGCCACCGAACTCGGCCCCCTGGTCGCGCAGCGCCAGCAGCAGCGCTCCCTCGACTACATCCGGATCGGTCAGGAGGAGGGCGCCAAGGTCCTGACGGGCGGCGGCCGCCCGGTCTCCCAGGAGCGCGGCTGGTACGTCGAGCCGACCCTCTTCGGATCCGTCGACAATTCCATGCGCATCGCCCGCGAGGAGATCTTCGGACCGGTCATCTGCCTGCTGCCGTACGGCGACGAGGCGGAGGCGGTGAAGATCGCCAACGACTCCGAGTACGGGCTCAGCGGCAGCGTCTGGACCGCCGACACCGAGCGCGGCATCGACATCGCCCGCCGGGTGAGGACGGGCACGTACAGCGTCAACACCTTCAGTCTCGACATGCTCGGTCCGTTCGGCGGCTACAAGAACTCCGGCCTGGGGCGGGAGTTCGGACCCGAGGGCTATGGCGAGTACTTCGAGCACAAGATGATCCATCTGCCCGCCGGGTACCGGCCCGCGCAGCCCGGCCCGCAGGAGGCGTGATGGGGGACCGCTGGCATGTGGAGGTCGACCGGAGCGTCTGCATCGGCTCCGGGATGTGCGTGAACCACGCTCCGGACGGATTCCGGCTGGACTCCGCCCGGCAGTCCCACCCGGGCGCTCCGGAGACCGACGCCAATGAGCGGGTGCTCGCGGCGGCGGAAGGATGTCCCGTCGAAGCGATCACGCTGACGCTGGCCGATTCGGGCGAGGTGGTCTTCCCGCCGGAGGACTAGGGCCTCTCGGGCCCTGGGTCCCATGATGATCTGACGCACAGTCAAGCAGGTGCAGAACAGGGAGGCCCCCGGTCCGCACACGGCGCCGACGCGACCCGTCCATGCGGAGCGAGATCGAGCAGCACACCTGCGGCTTGCCCGCCGACCTCCTGCCCTTCCGTCCGGCGCCGAAGCCCTCACCCCGGCCCGCCTCGCCATCGCGGCAGGCTTCTACCTGGTCTTCGCGATCGGCCTCGTCCTGATCCTGGCCCGACCCCTGCCACTGGTGCGTACGATGCCCGCACCCGCTCCGATCTCCGGGTGCGGGCATCGCGCACAGCAGCACCCCCGGTTCTGTGCTCGACCGGCCCGCGCGGCCGTTCCGTCCGCATCTTCCCTGTGCCTGGCACACGCATCGAGGAGCGTCACCCCCGTGACGGCAAAACACAGCAGCACCCCACCCACCGAGCCCGCGCCCCGAACCCGTGGGCGACGCAGGCGCAGGCCCCAAAGGCGGCTGGGCCCTTGGACAGCGGGGGCGGTGGCCGTGCTGATCCTCGGAACGGCCACCGCGGGAGGCTGGTTCTACAGCCGGCTCAACGGCAACATCCACGGCGCCGACGTCAAGAAGGACCTCGGCGACAACCGCCCCCCGGCGGCGAAGGGCGGCCAGAACATCCTGGTCATCGGCTCCGACAGCCGCAAAGGACTGGGCGACGCCTACGGCAAGGGGCTGACGACGATGCAGTCGGACACCCTGATGCTCGTACACACCAGCAAGAGCGGGGAGTGGGCGACCGCCGTGTCCTTCCCCCGCGACTCCTGGGTGCAGATCCCGGCCTGCGACCGGGGGGACGGCACCCTCTCGACACCGCACCATTTCAAGATCAACGAAGCGTTCGCGATCGGCGGTTCCACCGGCAACACCGCCAAGGCCGCCGCCTGCGCGATCAAGACCATTGAGGCGAACACCCGCGTACGGATCGATCACTTCATGATCGTCGACTTCCGTGGCTTCACCGGCATGGTCAACGCCCTCGGCGGCGTCGAGGTCTGCCCGAAGGAGCCGATACACGACGAGAAGGCTCACCTCGACCTCCCGGCCGGCTGCCAGACCGTGAAGAACGAACAGGCACTCGGCTACGTCCGCGCCCGCTACAGCATCGGTGACGGCTCCGATATCGGACGCATAGGCCGCCAGCAGGAGTTCATGGAAGCCCTCGCCGCAAAGGCCAAAACCAAGCTCTACAACCCCAAGGCCCTCTACGGCTTCCTCGACTCCGCCACCCAGTCCCTGACCACCGACCCCGACATGGCCGGCCTCAAACCCCTTTACAGCCTCGCCTCCACCGTCAAAGACATGCCCACCGAACGGATCTCCTTCCTCACCGTCCCGAACTACCCCCGCGAACGCGACGTCCCCACCGACAAAGCCAACGTCGCCTGGAACCTCCCCGCTGCCCAGCAGCTGTTCACCGACCTCACCCACGACCGTGAAATGACCAAAGCCCGGCTCAGGAAACTCGCCGACCAACTCCCCCCGCTCGCCGGCACCATCCAGGTCACCGTCCTCAACGGCACCGGCGCCCCCGGCAAAGCCCGAGAAACAGCCGACCGGCTCCGCGCCGCCGGGTTCCAGATCACCGCCACCGGCAACGCCCCCTCCCCGGCAGACAAGACCACCCTCACCTACCCGCCACGGCTCAAGCCCCAGGCCCAGGCACTGGCCGCCCACCTGCCCGGCCTGAAGCCGACCGAGAGCAGCACCGCAACCGCTCTCACCCTGACCATCGGCCCGGACGAAGAGATCACCTGACCGTCGGCGCACCGCCTCCACCCCGCACCCGGCACAAGCCGCCCAGGACAGCGCAGGCACCGGCGAGACCGGTTCGCCCCGAGGACCCCGCTGTGTGCGACGCCGCTCTTGCGTCGAGAGCGGCGGCGGGAAGCCCGGGTTGACATCGAGTGCGCTCGAACACACAGACTCCCGGTCAGCGAGGCCCGCATCCGAGACGGCTGTTGGGAGGGGACGGACATGCGGTACCGCACGATCGGCACGGACCCGAAGAGCCGCCGCGACGTCAGCGTGCTCAGCCTCGGCGCCATGCTGATGGGCACAGCCACCGACGAGGCGACGTCCTCTGCCATTCTCGACCGGTACGCCGAGGCCGGCGGCACCTTCATCGACACGTCGAACAACTACGCGTTCTGGGTCGACGGGACCCAGGGCGGGGAGAGCGAGCAGCTGCTCGGCCGCTGGCGCCGCAGCCGGGGTGTCGGCGACGAGATCGTCATCGCCACCAAGCTCGGTGCCCGGCCGAATGCCCCCGCCGCCGGCTTCTCCCGCGACATCGAGGGGCTCTCGCCGAAGGTGATCCGGGAGTCCGCGGAGCGGAGCCGGGAACACCTCGGCGTCGAGAAGCTGGACCTGCTGTACGCGCATGTTCAGGACCGGAGCGTGCCGATGCGCGAGACCGTCGAGGCCTTCGGTGAGCTGGTGACCGAAGGGACCGTCGGCCTGCTGGGCGTGAGCAACCACTGGGCGTGGCAGGTGGAGCGGGCCCGGACCCTTGCCGCGGCCGTCGGACTGCCGGGATACGAAGTCCTCCAGTACCACCACAGCTATCTGCGGCAGCGCACGGACCTGCCCGGCCTGCGGTCCCCGGACGGCCAGGAGGGCGTCGTCGCCGGGGACCTGCTGAGCTATCTGCGGGCCGAACCCGCCCTCGTGCCCGTCGCCTACTCGCCGCTGCTGGCCGGCGCCTACGTCCGGGCCCGACGACAGGCACGGACGGCCTCCGCCCCTCGCCCGGCACCATGTACGCCGGCACCATGCCGACACGCGACGGTGTGTGCACCGACCCCGTGTGACGTGGGCTTCCGCCTCCTTACGGTGACGACCATGGAGACTCCCCAGCGCCCGGAGCCCGGGCCCGCCCCGCTCACCGTCCCCCCGCCCGCAGACCGGCCCCTCGCCGGGCGCACCGCCCTGGTGACCGGTGCGGCGAGCGGCATCGGACAGGCCTGCGCGCAGGTTCTTGCCGCCGCGGGCGCCCATGTGTACGTCGTGGACAAGGCAGCCGACGCGGCGGAAGAACTGGCGGAGCGGATCGGCGGAACGGCCTGGGTCGTCGATCTGTCCGTGCCCGAGGCGGTGGACTCCCTGCCGGACGACGCGGACCTGGTGGTCAACAACGCGGGGCTGCAGCATGTGGCCCCCGTGCACGAATTCCCGCCGGACCGCTTCGCCCTGATCCACCGCGTCATGGTGGAAGCACCGTTCCGCATCTTGCGCCGCACCCTGCCCGGCATGTACGAACGCGGCTGGGGGCGCGTCGTCAACATCTCGTCCGTCCACGGGCTGCGCGCCAGCCCGTACAAGTCGGCGTACGTATCGGCCAAGCACGCACTGGAGGGACTCAGCAAGGTGGTCGCCCTGGAAGCAGCACCGCACGGAGTGACCAGCAACTGCGTCAACCCCGGCTACGTACGCACGCCCCTGGTCGAGAACCAGATCGCGGCACAGGCCCGCACCCACGGCATCACGGAGGCAGAGGTGGTGGGCAAGGTGATGCTGGAACGCAGTGCTATCAAACGCCTCATCGAACCCGAGGACGTCGCCGGGGCGGTGCTCTGGCTGTGCGGACCGGGTACCTCCCACATCACCGGCACCTCCCTTTCCATGGACGGTGGCTGGACCGCCAACTGACCCTCCCGGCTCCCGCCCCTCCCGACGAACGATGGCCGCCCATGTCCGCACGCACCCCCTCCGCCGCGCCCCACCTGCGCCGCCTCCTCGACCTGCTGGCCGAGGACGCCCCCGCCGAGGCGCTGGGAGCCGTCTCTTCCCAGGCGCGGGCGGCCGGTGTCCCCGCGGACGAACTCGCCGAGGTGGAGGCGGCCACCGCCACCGCCCTGCGGATCAGGGGTGCCCTGCGCCAGCACCGGCGCCGCGAGCTCCAGCTCACCGCGCTCTTCGACACCGCGGGCGATCTGGCCGCCTCCCGGGATCTGGACGACGTACTGAAGGCGATCGTCCGGCGGGCCAGGATGCTGCTCGGCACGGACACGGCGTATCTCACGCTCCCCGACGAGGAGGCGGGGGACACCTACATGCGGGTGACCGACGGGTCGGTGTCGCTCCTCTTCCAGCGGCTGCGGCTGGAACTCGGCGAAGGGCTCGGCGGCCTGGTCGCGCAGACCGCGAGCCCGTACGCCACCCCCGACTACCGCACCGACGACCGCTTCCGCCACACCCGCAACATCAACGCCGGGGTCCTCGACGAGGGGCTCGTCGCCATCCTGGGCGTGCCGCTGCTCCTCGGCTCCAGCCGCGGCGGTACGGGGAAGGTCATCGGCGTCCTCTTCGCCGCCGACCGCGCACCCCGCGTCTTCAGCCCCGACGAGGTCGCCCTGCTCTGCTCGCTCGCCGCGCACGCCGCGATCGCGATCGACACCGCCCGCGCCCTCGCCGACACCCGGTCCGCCCTCGCCGAACTCGCCGGGGCGAACGCCGAGCTGGCGGAGGCGAATGCGGCGGTCCGCGAGCACTCGGCCGCCATGCAGCGGGCCGGGGAGGCGCACGACCGGCTGACCGACCTGGTGCTGCGCGGAGGTGACGTCAAGGACGTCGCGGCGGCCGTCGCCGGGCTGCTGGACTCCCCGCTGACCATCCACGACCCGGGCGGACGCCCGCTGGCGGCCGTCCGGCCCGACGGCGCGGGGCTCGCCGCCGACGCCATGGACGCCGGGTGGCTGGTCGAGACCGCCGAGGAGTCCCGCACCGGAGCGCGCGCCGTGCACCGCGACGGCCGGTGGATCTGCGCCGTACTCGCCGGCCAGGAACTCCTGGCCGGTCTGGTCCTGCACCGGCGCGGCCGGCTCGACGACTCGGACCGGCGGCTCTTCGAGCGCGCCGCCGTGGTCACCGGCCTCCTGCTGCTGCTGCGGCGCACGGTCGCCGAGACCGAGAACCGGATACGCGGCGAGCTGATCAGCGATCTGCTGACCGACGCGGACCGCGACCCCGCCGGACTGGCCGAACGCGGCCGACGCCTCGGCATCGACCTGGACCGCCCGCATCTGCTGCTCGTGGCCGAGGCGGGCGCCCGGGAGAAGCTCTGCGCGGCTGCCCCGCGCTATCTGTTCGGCGGGGACATCCGCGGCGTGAGCGCCGAACACGCCGGAACCGTGGTGCTGTTGATCGGCTGTGGGGGAGACGCGGACCCCGGACCCGATGCAGGGGAAGCGGCGCGGGCGGCGGCCGCCCAGCTAGGCCAGCTGGTCCAGGCCCCCGTCACCGTGGCCGCGACCGGTCCGGCCCGGGGTCCGCGGCAGCTCGCCGCCGCGTACGCCGAAGCGGCCCGCTGCCTGCGGGCCATGCGTGTCCTCGGCCGTACCGGAGAAGGAGCCTGTGTCGACGAACTCGGCTTCCTCGGCGTGGTGCTGGGCAACGCGCAGGATGTCGACGGCTTCGTCACCGCGACGCTCGGACCCCTGCTGCGGTACGACGCCCAGCGCGGCACCCACCTCGTACGCACGCTGAGCGCCTACTTCGGCGCCGGCGGCAGCCTCATCCGTGCCAAGGACGAACTCCACGTCCACGTCAACACGGTGGTGCAGCGGCTGGACCGTATCCAGGTGCTGCTCGGCCGCGACTGGAACGAGCCCGACCGGGCGCTGGAACTTCAGCTGGCGCTGCGGCTGCACCTGTTGTCGGGCGGCCAGGAGCGGTAGCCGGCCGGCCGGCTGCCGCTTCCTCTTCAACCGCCGTACCGGCCAGGTGATTTCGAGAGGGCCACCAGTCGTGTGGCGATCTCCCGTCCGCCGGCGTCCCCGGTGAGCACGGTGTAGTGGTTGACGTCCGGCACCGCCACCGGCTCCAGCAGGGTGCCGGAGAGGTCGGCGGCCGCCAGCCGCTGCTCGTCGTACAGTCCCTGCGGCTCGTCCATCAGACCGCGCGCCGCCCACAGCAGCGTCGCCGGCACCGGCAACTTCCGTACCGCCGAAAGCACGTCGTCGTCGAAGAGACCGATCCCGTCGGTGCGCACCGCCTCGATCCGGCACGTCGAGTGCATCGCCGGTTCGTCGCCCGTCAGATCGCGCTGGATGTACGCGTCCACCTCGGGCGACCAGGCGTCCCCGGCGAACGCGGGATGCGCCTGCCAGAACTCCCGGTAGGCGGCCCGGTCGGGGAACGTCATCGACAGCCGGTCCATGGCCGGGCCGATCACCGCCGTCATCAGTTCGTCCGGGGAGAGATGGGTGGGGGCGGGGAAGCCGATCCCACCGTCGACGAGCAGCAGCGGACCGAACCGGTCCGGATGCCGTACGGCGGCCAGCGCCGCCACGAACGCGCCCATCGAGTGACCGGCCAGCACCACCCGGTCCAGGCCGAGCGCCCCGGTCAGGGCCGCGATGTCATCGGCGTGCGCCGCGATGCCGTACGGTCCGGGCAGCCCGGAGCTTCGGGCCCGACCGCGCAGGTCCGGGGCGACCAGCGTGACCTGCCCGGCCAGCAGCCGCGCCACCGTGCCCCAGGAGAGCGCGTTGGCCGTGATGCCGTGCAGGGCGACGACCACCGGTGCACCGGGCTCCCGGGCCGGCCAGCGCAGCGCGGCCAGCTCGCCCCCGGTCACCGGGACACGTATCTCCTCGTACGCGGTCATGAGTGCCGGTCCTCCTTCCGGGCGTGTGTGCCCTCACTGGTCGCACGGAGTACGGAACGCATCCGGGACGGCAGCCGTGCCAGCCCGCCCGGCAGGAGATGGACCACGGCCACGAACACCGCGCCGAGCAGGAACAGCGGCTGGGAGAGCGGTATCCGCAGCACCGCGGGAAGGTCGGCGACCGCACCCGATCCGGCGAGATCGCCGAGCCTGTGGTCGGCCCACGTATAGAGGATGCCGCCGACCATCGGCCCCCAGCGGGTGCCCGAGCCACCCAGCACCACCATCACCAGCAGCGACAGCGTGAAGTCCGACGTCGTCGCCTGGGGGGTGGAGCCGCCGGTGAGCAGCAGATGGACGAGCCCGCCGAGCGCGGCCAGCGCACCGGCCAGGACGAACGCCGTCAGCTTGAACCCGTACGGCCTCAGCCCCAGCACCTCCACCCGGCGCTCGTTCTCCTTGATGCCCTCCCAGACCCGCCCCGTCGGGGAGCGGACCGCCCAGTGGACGACGGCCAGGGTGAGGACGAGATAGCCGAGCGCGACCCAGTACAGGTTCGCCGTGTGCTCGATGCCCACGAGCCCGGACGGCAGCAGCTCGGCGGGCGCGGCCCGGCCCTCCTCGCCGCCGGTGAAGTCGCCGGGGTTGCGGGAGACGAGGATCGAGCCCGCCTGGGCGAAGGCCAGCGTCACCATGGAAAAGCCGATGCCGGTGACGCGCAGGCTCACCGATCCCAGCACCAGTGCGAGCACGATCCCGAAGCAGACGCCGACCGGCGCGGAGACGGCGAACGGCAGTCCGGCCTCCAGCATGATGGTGTTGGTGGCGTAGCTGCCCGCGGCGAAGTACAGGGCATGCCCGAAGGAGAGCAGCCCGGTCCGGCCGAGCAGCAGGTCGTAGCCGGTGGCCAGGGCGCCGAACAACAGGCAGGTGGCGAGGAGTTGAAGGCTGCCCGGACTGCCCAGCGGGCCGTCGAGCAGCCCCGGCAACGGCAGGGCGCTGTACGGCGCGACGATCAGCAGCACCAGCACAACAGCCGGCCACCAGCGCAGCAGCCGCGCCGTGTCCGCACGCACCGGTGCGTCGGACGGTGCCGCCGGCGTTCCGCTCGTGCGGTCGGGTGTCCCGGTCACGGTGCTCACGCGAGCCTCCCGGTCAGTCCGCGCGGCCGTACGAGCAGCAGCGCGGCGAGCAGGACGACGACGGCCAGGTCGCCGAGGCCCGCTGCGGTGTAGTAGTTGGCGAACTGCTGGACCAGGCCGATCACGACGGACGCCACGGCGGCGCCGGTCACCGAGCCCATGCCCCCGGTGACGACCACGACGAACGCGAAGATCAGCAGCGAGGTGCCCTGCCGGGGGTCGACCGAGCCGAAGTACAGCCCGCCGAGCGCCCCGCCGAGCGCGGCGGCACAGCCGCCGATCGCGAAGACGAGGGTGAACGCCTTGCGGACGTCGATGCCGAGCGCGGTCACCATCGCCCGGTCCTCGACCCCCGCCCGTACGACCAGCCCGTGCCGGGTCCGTCCGAGGAAGAGCCGCAGCGCGATCAGCACCACGACCGCCGCCGCGATCAGTACCAGCCGGTTGACCGGGACTTCCGCGCCCAGCAGGGAGAACGTGCCGGACAGCGCCTCGGGCCCGGGGAAGGTCCGGGCGTCCGAGCCCCAGATGCCCGACAGCAGCGCCGGGACGGCGAGCCCCACCCCGACCGTGGCGAGCACCTGCTCGCGCGGCCGGGTGTAGAGCGGGCGGACGACGGTGAGTTCCAGCAGCACCGCGGCGGCAGTGCCCACCGCCGTACCGAACAGGACCGCGAGGACGAAGCCCGCACCGCCGGGGCCCGCGCCCGGCAGATTGCCGGACGCCGCCCACCAGGTGCCGTACGCGCCGATGGAGAGCAGCGCCCCGTGCGCGAAGTTGAGCACGTCCATCAGACCGAAGATCAGCGAAAGCCCCGACGCGATCAGGAAGTAGAGCGCCCCCAGACCGAGTCCGGTCATGGTGAGCAGCACAAGGGTGGACATCAGGAATCCTCCTCCGCGTTCCGGGAAGGGACAGGGGCGGCCGGGCCGTGCCCCACGCCCAGCAGCCGGCGCGCCGCCTCCGCGTCGCCCAGCAGCTCACCGGCCGGTCCCTGATGGGCGGTCCGGCCGTCGGCGAGCACCGTGCAGTGCGCGGCGAGGCGCCGTACGACGGCGAGGTTCTGCTCCACGAGCAGCACCGGCACCGCCTCGGCGGCCCGCTCCAGCACCTCGGCGACCTCGGTGACCACCTTGGGCGCCAGACCCTTGGTGGGTTCGTCCGCGATGATCAGCCGGTTCCGGCCCAGGAGGGTGCGCCCGATGGCGACCATCTGCTGCTGCCCGCCGGACAGCGTTCCGGCCAACTGGCGCTCCCGGCGTTTCAGTTCGGGGAAGAGCTCATGGACGAGGGGGTACGCGGGTGCGCCCGCCCCGCGCCGCTCGGCCAGCCGCAGGTTCTCCGCCACGGTCAGTCCGGCGAAGATGCCGCGGTCCTCGGGCGCGTAACCGATGCCCCGTCGCACCAGCGTGTGGGTGGGCAGCGCCACGGTCTCCTCACCGTCGAGCCGGACGCTTCCGGTGCGCGGGACGAGGCCGAGGATGCCGCGCACGGTCGTGGTCTTCCCGGCGCCGTTCCGGCCGAGGAGCGCGGTCACCCCGTGGCGGGCGACATCGAGGTCCACGCCGTGCAGGATGTGCCGTCCGCCGATGAGAACCCGCAGGTCCCGTACGGCGAGCAGGGTTTCCGTCGTCACAGCCCCTCCCCGAGGTAGGCCTGCTGCACGGTCGGGTCGGCGGTGACGGCCTCGGGGGTGTCCAGCGCCAGCAGCCGGCCGTGGTGCATCACGGCCAGCCGGTCGGCCAGCCCCAGCAGTACGTCCATGTGGTGCTCGACCATGAGGACGGTGCGGCCCTCGTCCCGGTGCAGGGTGCGGATCAGTTCGGTGAGCGCGGGGACCTCCTCCGCGCTCACCCCGGCCATCGGTTCGTCGAGCAGCATCAGCCGCGGCTCGCCCACGAGCAGCACCGCCAGCTCCAGCTTCCGCTTCTCGCCGTGCGACAGCTCGGACGCCAGCGCCCGTGCGCGGTGGCCGAGTCCGGTGCGCTCCAGTACGCCGCGTACCTCGTCGGTGTACGGGGAAGCGCGCCGCCATACGCGGTAGGAGCCGCCCCCGGCGGCCTGGGCGGCCAGCCGGACGTGGTCGGCCACGCTCATCCCCGGCCAGAGGCTGGACGTCTGGAACGTCCGGCCGATCCCGCGCCGGGCCCGGACGTGCGCGGGACGGCCGGTCAGGTCCGCACCGTCCAGAGCGAGGGTGCCCGAGGTGGCCGTCGTCAGCCCGCTGATCAGATTGAACAGCGAGGTCTTGCCGGCCCCGTTGGGTCCGATGAAGGCCAGGAACTCGCCCTCGCGGACCTCCAGGGTGATGTCCTCGACGATGGTCGCCCCACCGACGCCCCAGCCCAGTCCGGTCAGTTGAAGCACGGGGGCGGCGGAGTGCGCCGCACTCCTGTGATCCGCCGTGATGTCGGGTGCCGCCACCGGTCAGCCCGCCGAGGGCTTCGCGGGCGGCGCCACCTTGTCCATCGGCTCGGTGGTCACCAGCTCCGGCTTCGCGGCGGCGCCCTTCCCGGTCAGCTTCGCCACGAACATCGGCTGCAGCAGTGCGTGGTCCTCGGCCCGGATCTGCTCCTTGCCCTTCACTCCGTCGAAGCTCCAGCCCTCCAGGGCCTTCGCCATGGCGGCGGGATCGGTGGCGCTGCCCTTCTCCACGGCGTGCACGATCATCTGCGCCGCGGTGAAGCCGTCGGGGGTGAACAGATCAGGGGTGCCGCCCGCCTTGGCCACCGCGTCCAGCATGGCCTTCTCCACGGCGTTGCCACCGCCCGCGCCGGGGAAGTAGTGCGCCAGGAACGAGACCTTGGAACCCGCCGCACCGAAGACCGGGTACGAGGCGGTCCCGGCCAGCCCGGTGACCACCTTGGATGCGCTCGGCACCCCCTGCTGGTCCAGGGCGGTCCACAGCGCGGGGGCGGTGGAACCGGCCCAGGCGACGAAGACCAGATCGGGACCGGCGGCCTTCACCTGCCGGGCGAACGGGGTCAGGTCCGTGGCGCTCGGCGGGGCCAGCACGGAACCCACCTTGGCGCCCTGGCCGCCGAGCACGGCCTTCACCGCGGCGACGTTGGCCTGGCCGAACGTGGAGTCCTGGGCCAGCACGGTGACCTTCTTGCCCTTGGCCCCGCCGAGCATCGCTCCGGCGGTGAGGATGTCCTGGTAGGACTGCCGGCCGGAGCGGAACGTGTAGTCGTTGATCCCGGTCACGGCGTCGGTGGCGGCGGGCCCGCTGACGTACAGCACTTTGTTCTGCGCGGCGAGTGGTGCCATCTGCAGGGCGACCCCGGAGTCCGTGGTCCCGGCCAGTACCTTGTAGCCCTTGCCGATCAGGTTCTTCGCCGCGGCGACCGCCTTGCCGGGGTCGCCCGCGTCGTCCTGCTCGGTGACCTCGATGCGGTGCCCGGCCACCTTGCCGGTGCCCTTCGTCGCGTAGTCCAGACCCGCCATGAAGCCGTCGCGGTACTGCTTCCCGTAGGCCGCGAGCAGCCCGGTCCGGGAGTAGACCAGCCCCACGTCGACGGTCCGGTCCTTCGCGCCCTTGCCGGACGCGGTGTCCGACTCGCCCGCCTTGCCGGCGGCGGTGCAGCCGGTCAGCAGGAGGCCGGCGGCGGCCAGCGTGGCGAGTGCGGAGAGGGATCTGCGGTGGTGGACGGTGCCTGTGGCTCTGCGACGCATGGTGACCGGCTCCTCGGCGGGATTCCTGTGATGTCGCCGAACCGTATGAACCCCGCGCCGCCGTCGACATGGTGCAGGGGCCCCCACCTGAGGCGCTGCACATGTGGGAGCCGCACATGGGCCGGAGCCGGGGGAAGGGCGGCGCGGCCCGGGGGACCGCGCCCCGTCAGGGCGTCAGAGGGCGTCCGGCGGCGTCGTCACGTCGATCAGCCGGCACACCGTCTCGATGTCTATCTTCACCTGCGCGATCGACGCCCGCCCCGACAGCCAGGTGATCAGCGCCGAGTGCCAGGTGTGCTCGATGACCCGGACCGCGGACAGTTGCTCCGGCGTCGGGTGCTGGAGCCCCATCGAGTCCAGGATGATGGCCGTCGTGATCCGCGAGACGGTGTCCACTTCGGGACTGACGCTGCGGTCCGCGAAGGTCAGCGCACGCACCATCGCATCCGCCAGATGCGGTTCGCGCTGCATCGCGCGGAATGCCCGCATCAGGGTGTCGGCGACGCGCGCCGCCGCGTCGTCCCCGGCCGGGGGGCGCTTGCGCAGCGTCCCGTGCATGTGCTGGAGCTGGTCCTGCATGGTGGCGACCAGGAGGTGGATCTTGGAGGGGAAGTACCGGTACAGCGTGCCCAGGGCGACCCCGGCGGCCTCCGCCACCTCGCGCATCTGCACCGCCTCGAAACCGCCCCTGCCGGCGAGCTGGGCGCTGGCGTGCAGAATGCGACGGCGGCGGGCCTCCTGCCGTTCCGTCAGGGGCGGCGATGCCGAATTGGCTTCCGCTGTCATGTGTCCCCATCCATGGCTTCTGTCCACGACCGGGGGAGGCGTCTGGGCCCCGGCGGCGCACAGCATGCCAGGGTGTCCGGTGGTGGCGCGAATCACCTGATCCGGCCGTTGCGTCGACGCTACCTGCCGGTAGATTCGTAGCTCATTGAACGATCCAGTCTGAAACTTGTTCTAGATTAGCGTGAGCGGTTACGCTCCGGCGAACACGCAGTGAGAAGGGGGCCGAGTGTGACCGCTGAGGCCATAGAAGCGGGCCCCCGCGCGGGCGGCCACGCGTCGGGCAGCACCGACGGGCGACCCCTGCGCATCGCACTTCTCACCTACAAGGGCAACCCCTTCTGCGGCGGTCAGGGTGTGTACGTACGCCACCTCGGCCGCGAGCTCGCCCGCCTCGGCCACAGCGTCGAGGTGATCGGCGCCCAGCCCTATCCCGTACTCGACGAGGGCGTCCCGCTCACCGAGTTGCCGAGCCTGGACCTCTACCGCCAGCCCGACCCGTTCCGCACCCCCGCTCGCGGCGAGTACCGGGACTGGATCGACGCCGCCGAGGTCGCCACCATGTGGACCGGCGGCTTCCCGGAACCGCTCACCTTCAGCCTCCGCGCCCGCCGCCATCTCGCCGCCCGTCGCGGCGAGTTCGACGTCATTCACGACAACCAGACCCTCGGGTACGGGCTGTTGGCGGATCTCGGCGCCCCGCTCGTCACCACCATCCACCACCCCATCACCGTCGACCGGCAGCTGGAGCTGGACGCCGCCGGCAGCCGTCGCCGCCGTGCCTCCGTGCGCCGCTGGTACGCCTTCACCCGCATGCAGAAGCGGGTCGCGCGCCGGCTGCCGTCGGTCCTCACCGTCTCCGGTTCCTCCAAGCAGGAGATCGTCGACCACCTCGGGGTGCGGCAGGACCGGATCCACGTCGTGCACATCGGTGCGGACACCGACCTGTGGTCGCCCGACCCGAAGATCGCCGAGGTGCCGGGCCGGATCGTCACCACCTCCAGTGCCGACGTCCCGCTGAAGGGCCTCGTCCACCTCGTCGAGGCGCTCGCCGAGCTCCGTACCGATAACCCGCAGGCGCACCTCGTGGTTGTCGGCAAGCGGGCCGAGGACGGACCGGTCGCGCAGGCCATCGAGCGGTACGGACTCCAGGACGTCGTCGAGTTCGTCAAGGGCATCAGCGACGCCGAACTCGTCGACCTGGTGCGGAGCGCCGAGATCGCCTGTGTCCCCTCGCTGTACGAGGGGTTCTCGCTGCCCGCCGCCGAGGCCATGGCCACCGGCACCCCGCTCGTCGCCACCACCGGCGGTGCGATCCCCGAGGTGGCCGGCCCGGACGGCGAGACCTGCCTGGCCGTGCCGCCCGCCGACGCCGGGGCGCTGGCCGCCGCACTCGCCCGGCTGCTGGGCGACCCGGAACTGCGGGCCCGGCTCGGCGCCGCGGGCCGCGAGCGGGTGCTGTCCCGGTTCACCTGGAAGCAGGCGGCCATCGGCACTGCGGAGCTCTACCGGCAGGCGATCGCCGCCCGCGCCGCCACCACGCACTCCGGCAGCCGTCGGTGACCGCGACGCCCGTCCTCGCCGTCCCGGCTCCCTGACCCCCCTCGACCCCGACCGCGAAAGCAGGCATTCGTGCTGACCGTGGACTTCACCCGCTTCCCGCTCGCCGCAGGCGACCGAGTGCTCGATCTGGGCTGCGGCGCCGGACGCCACGCCTTCGAGTGCTACCGGCGCGGCGCCCAGGTGGTGGCTCTCGACCAGAACGGCGAGGAGATCCGCGAGGTCGCGAAGTGGTTCGCGGCGATGAAGGAGGCCGGCGAGGCTCCCGAGGGCGCCACCGCCACCGCGATGGAGGGCGACGCGCTCAACCTGCCGTTCCCCGACGAGTCCTTCGACGTCGTCATCATCTCCGAGGTGATGGAGCACATCCCCGACGACAAGGGCGTGCTCGCCGAGATGGTCCGGGTCCTCAAGCCCGGCGGCCGGATCGCCATCACCGTGCCGCGGTACGGCCCCGAGAAGATCTGCTGGACGCTCTCCGACGCGTACCACGAGGTCGAGGGCGGCCACATCCGCATCTACCGGGCCGATGAACTCCTGGGCAGGATCCGCGGCGCCGGTCTCAAGCCGTACGGCACCCACCACGCCCACGCCCTGCACTCGCCGTACTGGTGGCTGAAGTGCGCGTTCGGGGTGGACAACGACAAGGCGCTGCCGGTCCGCGCGTACCACAAGCTGCTGGTCTGGGACATCATGAAGAAGCCGGCCGTCACCCGGGTCGCCGAGCAACTGCTCAACCCGGTCGTCGGCAAGAGCTTCGTCGCCTACGCCACCAAGCCGCACCTGCCCAGGGCCGCCGCGGACGACCTTTCGAAGGCCGAGGCGTGACCACTCCCGAGCGGACCGAACACCTCGTGCTGCCCGGAGTGCTTACCGCCGAGCAGGCCACCGAGACCGTCGCCGCGCTGCTCGCCGTGCAGTGCGAGGACGGCGCGCTGCCCTGGTTCCGCGGTCACCACCTCGACCCGTGGGACCACACCGAGGCCGCCATGGCCCTCGACGCCGCGGGTGAGCACGCCGCGGCGGAACGCGCCTACAACTGGCTGGCCCGGCACCAGAACGAGGACGGCTCCTGGTACGCCGCCTACCACGACGGCGACCCGGACCGGCCGACCGACCGGGGCCTGGAGTCCAACTTCTGCGCGTACGTGGCGGTCGGCGTCTGGCACCACTACCTCGCCACCGGCGACGACGCGTTCATCGACCGGATGTGGCCGACCGTCCACGCGGCCGTCGAATTCGTCCTGCGGCTCCAGCAGCCCGGCGGGCAGATCGGCTGGAAGCGCGAACCCGACGGCACCCCGGTCGACGACGCCCTGCTGACCGGCTGCTCCTCCATCCACCAGGCGCTGCGCTGTGCACTCGCCATCGCCGAACAGCGCGAAGAGCCGCAGCCCGACTGGGAGCTGGCGACCGGTGCGCTCGCGCACGCGATCCGCGACCATCCCGAGCGCTTCCTCGACAAGAGTCACTACTCGATGGACTGGTACTACCCGGTCCTCGGCGGAGCGCTCACCGGAACGGCCGCCAAGGAACGGATCGAGGAAGCCTGGGACCGCTTCGTCGTCCCCGGTCTCGGGGTGCGCTGTGTGCTGCCCAACCCCTGGGTGACGGGCGGCGAGAGCTGCGAACTCGCCCTGACGCTCTGGGTGATGGGTGAGTCCGACCGGGCACTGGAGATTCTCCAGTCCATCCAGCACCTGCGCGCCGAGGGCGGCATGTACTGGACCGGTTACGTCTTCGAGGGCAACCGGGCGTTCTGGCCGGAGGAGCGCACCACCTGGACCGCCGGCTCGCTGCTGCTCGCGGTGGCCGCTCTGGGAGGCGACGAGGCGACGACCGCGGTCTTCAGCGGCGAGCGGCTGCCGAAGGGGCTGGAGCCGGACTGCTGCGATGAGGCTTCGCGCACCTGATGGTCCGCGTGGACCACTGACGGCCTCCCCCCACGGCAGGGAGGGGGCTCCCGACGCCCTGCGACTCCTCCCCCAAGCTCTCGGCTTCGCTCGAGCAGGGAGGGGGCCCCTTCGGCGTTGTCGTCAGTCACCGACGCTCCGAAACCCGGACGGCGCCTCCTGAGTGGCGCGGCACCCGGGCCGGGACGAGTCTGACCGGGAGTGCCAAACCCGTCACTCACCGCAGAACTCGCCGTGTGCCCGTCCAGGGAGGCCCGCTGTGCCCAGTTCCGTACCGCTCCGCCGTCTGTTCGTGGCATTGCTGCTGTCCTGCACCGTGCTGGTGGGCGCCACCGCGTGCGGCAAGGGCTCCAGCGGCAGTTCGAGCTCCTCCCCGACCCCGAGCGGCACGGCGTCGGCGGAGAAGCAGAAGCTCGCGAAGACGCGGTTCGTCGCCAACGCGGGGCTCGCGGCGGGTGCCACGTATCAGTGGATCGTGAAGCCGTACCGTGCGGGCACGTTCAAGAAGGGCGCCGACGGGCGGAAGTTCGCACTGGTCAAGGCAGGGCTCGCGGGCGGGTTCGCATACAACCGGCTCAAGGCGGCAGCGGAGAACGCCAAGGGCGACCCGCTGCTCTCGAAGGCGGTCGCACCGCTGACGGCGGGCATCGAGTCGCTCAAGGGCCTCGGGAACAAGCTCCGCACGGGCGAGGCGGGCGCGGGGGACGTCAGTGCCTTCGAGAACGTCATCAGCGGCATCAAGGACGCAGGCAAGAGCGCGGGCGCCGAGGTGAAGGACAAGGTGCCGTCCGCCTCCCAGCTCGGCGGATAACCGTCTGTGGGCAGAGCGACGGCCGCAATAGGGTCAGGCGCTCAGGCGCTGTTGAGGTCTGCCAGTACGCGCAGGGTGTGTGGGTCCGGCGCCGTGACCAGCAGGTCGGTCACCGGGCCCTTGCGCCACAACTCCAGCCGCTGCGCGATCCGTTCACGCGGGCCGACGAGCGAGATCTCATCGGCGAACGCGTCCGGCACGGCCAGCACCGCCTCCTCCTTGCGGCCTTGGAGGAACAGCTGCTGGATCCGCCGCGCCTCCTCCGCGAAGCCCATCCGTGCCATCAGGTCGGCGTGGAAGTTACGGGCGGCGTGTCCCATCCCGCCGATGTAGAAGCCGAGCATCGCCTTCACCGGCAGCAGGCCTTCCGCGACGTCGTCACAGACGTGCGCGCGGGCCATCGGCGCGATCATGAAGCCGTCGGGGAGCCCGGTCAGCGACGCCCCGTACACATCGGTCCGCAGCGGCGACCAGTACAGCGGCAGCCAGCCGTCCGCGATCCGGGTCGTCTGCGCGATGTTCTTCGGGCCTTCGGCGCCCAGCAGTACGGGCATCCTGGCCCGCAGCGGATGGGTGATCGGCTTCAGCGGTTTGCCGAGCCCGGTCGCGTCCGGACCGGTGTACGGATGGGAGTGGAACCGTCCGTCCAGCTCAACAGGGGCCTCGCGCCTCAGTACTTGCCGGATGACCTCGACGTACTCGCGGGTGGCGGTCAGCGGGCTCTTCGGGAACGGGCGCCCGTACCAGCCCTCCACAACCTGGGGCCCTGACAGCCCGAGCCCGAGCATCATGCGGCCGCCGGAGAGATGGTCGAGGGTCAGTGCGTGCATGGCCGTCGCGGTCGGGGTGCGCGCCGCCATCTGCGCGATGCCGGTGCCCAGCCGGATGCGGGAGGTGTGCGCCGCGATCCAGGTCAGCGGGGTGAAAGCGTCGGAGCCCCAGGCCTCCGCCGTCCACACCGAGTCGTAGCCCAGCCGTTCCGCCTCGCGGGCGAGCTCAAGGTGGGTGGGGTTCGGGCCGCGGCCCCAGTAGCCGAGAGCGAGTCCGAGCCGCATACCGGTCCCTCCAGCCATATTGAACTGACGAGACGTCAGGTCACTTTGTACGGACGGAGAGTACGGCAGCGGCCCCCCGCCCGGAAGGGGCGAGGGGCCGCGGAGCGGGAGTGCTGTCAGCCGTGCTGGATGCCCGTGGTGTCCTGCAGAACGCCACGACGGCCGTCCTGGGTCTGGGCGATGAGGCCCGGACCGCGCTGCTCGACCGCGAGGTACCAGGTGCCCGGCGCCAGTTCGGCGATCGGGCTCGGCGAACCGTCCTCCCCGTACAGCGGACGGGCCACCGGCACGGCGAACCAGAACGGCGTGAAGTCACCGGCCGGCGCGGCGCCGCCCTGCGGGGCCTGCTGCGCCTGCGCCTGGGCGGGGTCGGGCTGACCGGGCTGCGGCTGGGCGCCGTACGGCTGGGGCTGCCCCGGCTGCGCACCGTACGGCTGCTGCTGGGCGCCCGGGTAGCCGTACCCCGGGCCGGGCTGCGGCTGGCCGCCGTGCGGCGTTTGCACGGCCTGCGGGCGCGGGGCGCCCATCAGGGGCGCCTTCAGCGCGGGAACCAGTGGGGTGGCGACCGCGCCGCCGGCCAGCGCGAGCGAGGCGATCAGACCGAGGACGAGACCGGCACCGGCGTCGACCTGGCCGAGGTCGATGATCGTCCAGAGGAGGTACCACGCGGTGAATACCGTGGCCGCGACACCGAACTGGCCGAGTTCCAGGCCGACGACCTTGCGGGGCTGGGGCTGCGAATGGGAGAGCACGATCAGTGCCGCGCCGATCACCCCGACCATGTAGACGCCGATCGCGTTGCCCAGCGAGTCCCAGGCGTTCGGCGCGGCGACAGTGAGGCCGCTGTAGGAGAAGAGATCGAGGAAAGAGGCGATGAACAGCACCACCGCTGCTCCGATCACCACGCCATCGCCTCTAGTGAGCGAGCGGATATCCACGTGAAGGTCCTTAGTCGGTCGTCTCGTCGGGGCGGTCGTCGCTGCCGCCGGTGCGGCGGGCACGGCGCGAAGCTCGGGGGCGGCTCCGCATCATACGGATGAATCTATCGTCTGACCGGGCGGGTTGTGTCCTGGCCCGGACCTTGGACGGTCATCCCCCCGAATAACCCTGCATAACCACCGCACAACCACCGCATAACTACACGTGCTTACCCGCGCAGGTAGGAACTGATGCCATCCGCAATGCCCTGTGCGGCCTTCCGGCGCCAGCCCGCGCTGGTGAGCAGGGCGGCGTCCTTCGGATCACGCATATTGCCGCACTCGATGAACACCTTGGGCACCGTGGACAAATTGAGTCCGCCCAGATCCTTGCGGGTGTCCAGCCCCGTATTGCCGCCCACGTAATTGGAAGGCGCACTTCCGGTAGCGCGGACGAAGAGACCGGCGATCCGGGTGCCGAGATCGCGCGACGGTTGGACGATTTTCGAGGTGTCCGCCGCCCCGCCGCGCACGAGTGCGGGAAGGATCACATGGAAGCCGCGGTTCCCGACCGCGGAACCGTCCGCGTGCACCGACACGACCGCGTCGGCCCGGGCGTCGTTGCCGATCCGGGCCCGTTCGTCGATACACGGCCCGTAGGGGCGGTCGTTGTCGTACGTGAGGACCACCTCGGCACCCTGCGCCCGCAGGAGCGCCCGCAGCCGGTGCGAGACGTCCAGGGTGAACTCGGCCTCGGCGTAACCCGAGTCGGTGGACGTACCGGTGGTGTCGCACTCCTTGTGCGTGGTGCCGATGTCCACCTGGCGGCCGATCTCGCGGGTGTGCTCGTGGTTGCGCGGATTGTGCCCGGGGTCGATCACGACCGTCTTCCCCGACAGCGGCCCGGACACCGTGCGGCTCGCGGACTTCGACGGGGAGGGCGGCACCGAGGTCGTCCTCGCCGCCGGACCGCTCTTCGCGGGCGAAGGCGACAGGGACGGCGGGGACGACGTGCCACCACCGCCCTCGCGCGGCTGCGCTGCCGCTCCACCACCACTGCCACCCCCGCAGCCCGCGATCAGGCACACGCAGCCCAGCGCGGCAGCGGCGAGCAGGGCCCGGCGGCGCCGCGCAGGGTGAGGGGCGGGAGGAACGCTGGTGTCGTACGGCACGTCGCGATGCTATCCGGCGGCTCAGATCCCCGTTCCGGTACGGCGCAGGACGCGCAGCGAGTCCGTGACCGACACCTCGGTGAACGCCCCGGACTCCAGCGCCCGCAGATACACCCGGTACGGCGCCTGACCACCGTGCGCGGGATCGGGGAACACGTCGTGGATCACGAGCAGCCCGCCCTCGGCGACATGCGGCGCCCAGCCCTCGTAGTCACCGTTCGCATGCTCGTCGGTGTGCCCGCCGTCGATGAAGACGAGGCCGAGCTGTCCGCCCCAGACGGCCGCGACCTGCGGGGACCGCCCGACGAGCGCCACGACGTGGTCTTCGAGGCCCGCCGCGTGCAGCGTGCGGCGGAAGGTCGGCAGCGTGTCCATCCGGCCGACCTCCGGGTCCACGACGGTCGGGTCGTGGTACTCCCAGCCCGGCTGCTGCTCCTCGCTGCCGCGGTGATGGTCGACGGTGAGTGCGGTCACACCGGCCGCCCGGGCGACATCGGCGAGCAGGATCGTGGACCGCCCGCAGTAGGTCCCGACCTCCAGCAGCGGCAGACCGAGCGCGGCGGCATCGGTGGCGGCCGCGTGGAGGGCGAGTCCCTCGACCACCGGCATGAAGCCCTTGGCCGCCTGGAAGGCAGCGAGAATCTCCGGCTCGGGCTCGGCGGCCACGGGGTTCCTCCAGGTCGTACGGGAATGAAACGGCGCCTCATCGTGCCGTACGGGCCGGTCGGCGGTGTCGGCGGGGGTGGCTTGTGCCGACAGGGCCGACACCTGGTGCGGTGGGCCCGTCGGCCCTCCGCTCCACGGGTGTTCCGGCGCGTCAGCGGGTGAACGTCGGCGTCGTGGCCGTGGGAGAAGACCTTGGCGTCCGCCGTGGGCCGGGGGCGGTCGGGACGTACCGACCGGCCTCGACCGTAGCGGTGAACACGGTACGAACAGGACGCGGTGCGGTACGTGGCCGGAACCGTGCGGTCATCTGACCTTCCATCAGATTGGAACGTGTTCTACTCTTGCGCCGTTCCAGTGGCCGCGACCGGCGAGGATCCGTACATGGGCATCGGAATCACCCAGGAACAGCGGGAGTTGGCGCAGGCCGTACGGGGATGGCTGGCGCGCGCCGTACCCCCGGACGAGATCCGCGAGCTCCTCGACGCGAGCGCCCCTTCCGCACCCGGCGTGCGCCCCGGCTACTGGGACGGACTCGGCGAGCAGGGGCTGCTCGGCATCCATCTGCCCGAGGAGCACGGCGGAGCAGGCGGCACACCCCTCGACCTCGCCGTGGTTCTTGAGGAGGCGGGACGGGCCGCGCTCCCCGGCCCGTACCTGGCGAACGCGCTCGCCTCGGCGGTGCTGGGCGAGGCGGGCGGGAGCGACCTGCTGGGCGCCCTCGCCGCCGGTACCCGCATCGGCGCCGTCGCCCTCGGCCCCGGCGGTCTCACCGTCGTGGAGGGCGAGGACGGTCACCTTCTCGACGGCACGGCTCCACCCGTGCTCTCCGGTGCCGACGCCGACCTGCTCCTGCTCCCCGCCGAATCGGCCGCCGGCACCCGCTGGTTCGCCGTCGACGCCGCAGCCGAGGGGCTCACCGTGCGCCCGCACCGCGGCGCCGACCCGACCCGCCCCACCGCCGAGGTCCGCGCCGACGGCGTACTCGTACCCGCGGACCGTGCCGTACGGATCGACTCCGCGGCCGTCCGCGATCTCGCCGCAGTCCTCTTCGCCGCCGAGGCGTGCGGCACCGCCTCCCGGGCGCTGGACACCGCCGTCGCGTACGCCAGGGTCCGCGAACAGTTCGGCCGTCCCATCGGGCAGTTCCAGGGCATCAAGCATCTCTGCGCCGACATGCTCGTCCGCGTCGAACAGGCCCGCGCCCTGGTGTGGGACGCCGCCCGCGCGGCGGACGAAGCCCCGGAGGTACGGGGACTGGTCGCCGCCCTCGCCGCGGGCACCGCGCTCGACGCCGCGTACAGCTGCGCCAAGGACTGCATCCAGGTCCTCGGCGGCATCGGCTTCACCTGGGAGCACGACGCCCACCTTCATCTGCGCCGAACGCTCGTGGCACGGCAGTTGCTGGGGGCGGGGGACGCCCACCGGTTGCGGGCCCTCCGGCTGGCCGAGGGCGGAGCGCGCCGCGAACTCGCCCTCGAACTCCCCGCCGAGGCCGACCGTCATCGCGCCGAGGCGCGCGAGGCCGTCGCCGCCGCCCAGGGGCTCGACCCGAAGGCCGCCCGCCGCGTCCTCGCCCCGACCGGCTACGCCGCCCCGCATCTGCCCGCCCCCTACGGTCTGGACGCCGGGCCACTCCACCAGCTCGCCGTGCAGCAGGAGTTGAAGGATCAGGGAGTGAGGGTGAGCGACCTGGGGATCGCCACCTGGGTGGTGCCGTCGCTCCTCGCGTACGGGACACCGGACCAGCGGGACCGCTACCTCATGCCCACCCTGCGCGGCGAACTCCTCTGGTGTCAGTTGTTCTCCGAGCCCGGCGCCGGCTCGGACCTCGCCTCGCTCCGCACGAAGGCCGAGCGAACCGCCGAGGGCTGGCGGATCAACGGCCAGAAGGTATGGACGAGCTCCGCCCAGTGGGCCGATCACGGCATCCTGCTCGCCAGGACCGACCCGGACGCCCCCAAGCACCGGGGGCTCAGCTACTTCCTCGTCGACATGAAGAACACCGAAGGCATCGACATCCGCCCGCTGAAGGAGATCACCGGCGACTCCCTCTTCAACGAGGTGTACTTCGACGACGCCCTGCTGCCGGCCGACGCCGTCGTCGGCGACGTGGGCGACGGCTGGCGGGTCGCCCGCAACACCCTCGGCAACGAACGCGTCCACATGGCCGACCAGATGACCTTCGACACCGGACTGGAAGCGCTCATCGCCCGCTCCAGCGAGCTCGACGGCACGTACCGGGCGCGGATCGGCGCCCTCGCCGCCGAGGCGCACGCGCTCGCCTGCATCGGACTGCGGACCACCCTGCAGCAGGTGTCCGGACTGGAGCCGGGCGCCGGAGCCTCGGTACGCAAGCTCGTCCAGACCACCCACCAGCAGAAGGTCGCCGAACTCGCCCTGGAACTGCTCGGACCGGCGGGCTCGACCGCGGAAGGTCCCGGGGAGCGGGCCCTGCACGGATTTCTGATGTCCCGCTGTCTGACCATCGCGGGCGGCACCACCCAGGTTCAGCTCAATGTCGTCGCCGAGCGCATTCTCGGCCTCCCGCGTGACTGAGCTCCTCTGAAGGGACGTGACCTCGCCATGAAGGCGTACATCGTCGGTGTCGGGATGACGAAGTTCGAGGGCGAGGCGGGCGACCGGCAGGTGCCCGGTGCCCGGGTCGGACTCGCCCACAACATCGGGCTCGGCGGCGCGGCGGTCGTCACGCTGCTGCGCCGATAGGAGGAGTCGGCTGTCCGGCCATATACCGATGTACGGGGCGCAGGGCGCCTGCGAGTATGACCCTCATGGTTGACGTCACGGCGCCCACGCCCCTGCAGATCCGGCAGAAATCCCGCACCTGGGCGGTGGTACTCGCCGCCTGCACCGGCCAGTTCCTCGTCATCCTCGACGTGTCCGTCGTCAATGTGGCGCTGCCGTCCATGCGGTCCGACCTGGGGCTCAGTGCCGGTCAGTTGCAGTGGGTCCTCAACGCGTACGCGATCGCGTTCGCCGGGTTCATGCTCCTCGGCGGGCGCGCCGCCGACATATACGGCCGCAAGCGGATGTTCCTGGTCGGGCTCGGCCTGTTCACCGCCGCCTCGCTCGCCGGCGGGTTCGCCCAGGAGGGCTGGCAGCTGCTCGCCGCCCGCGCCGCGCAGGGGCTCGGTGCCGCCGTGCTGTCTCCCGCGACCCTCACGCTGCTCACCGCCGCGGTTCCCGAGGGCCCGGCCAGGACCAGGGCGATCGGCACGTGGATGGCCGTCGGCGCCGGAGGCGGCGCGGCCGGCGGACTGGTCGGCGGGGTGCTCACCGACCTCCTCTCCTGGCGCTGGGTCCTGCTGATCAATGTGCCGTTCGGCGTGCTCGTCCTGATCGGCGCCACGGTCTGGCTCGCCGAGAGCCGGGCGGGCGGGCGGCACCGTATCGACCTGCTGGGCGCGGTGCTCGTCACGGTCGGGCTGGCCACGGTCTCGTACGGCATCGTGCAGACCGAGCAGGAGGGCTGGACGGCTGCGGCCACCCTGGTGCCGCTGCTCGGCGGGGTGGCGCTGCTGGCCCTCTTCGTCCTGGTGGAGGCGCGGACGGCGGTGCCGCTGATGCCGCTCCGGGTGCTGGGCACCCGGGCGGTGGCGGCGGCGAACGTGGCGATGATCGTGATGGGTTCCGCGACGTTCTCGATGTGGTACTTCATGACCGTGTACGCGCAGTCGGTGCTGGACTACACGCCGATGCAGGCCGGATTGGCCCTGATGCCCACCTCTATGGCGGTCGTGCTCGGCTCGACGTTCGCGCCGCGGATCATGGCACGGGTCGGCGCGAAGAACCTCGTCCTGATCGGTCTGGCGATCACCGCCACGGGCTTCGGCTGGCAGTCCACGATGAGCGCGGACGGCTCGTACCTCACGTCGATCTGCGGGCCCGGCATCCTGATGATGGCCGGTGCGGGGTTCGCGTCCACCCCGCTCGCCTCCCTCGCCACCTCGGGCGCGGCGTCCGGGGACGCCGGTCTGGTCTCCGGGCTGGTCAACACCTCGCGCACGATGGGCGGTGCACTGGGTCTCGCCGTGCTCTCCACGGTCGCGGCGGCGCGGACCGGGGGCGGCACCGGGGCGGAGGAGCTGACCGCGGGGTTCGCGCTGGCCTTCCGGACAGCCGGCACGGTCCTGCTGGGTGGACTGCTGCTGATGGCCCTGTGGCTGCCGCGCCACCGCTCGTCGCGCTCCGGAAGGTCCGGCCCGTCGGCCACCTCAAGCCCGTCGGCCACCTCAAGCCCGTCGAGCACATCGACTCCGTCCCGCGCGGGGAGCCCGTCGGGCGTGTCGAGTCCGTCCGGCGATTGAGGGCAGGGGGGCTCCGGCCACCCCCGGCGCTCCTCCTGCGAACACCGCCTACAGCCAGCCCTGTTGCCGCGCCGCCCGCACCGCCTCCATGCGGTTCCGCGTCCCTGTCTTCCCGATCGCTGACGACAGGTAGTTGCGTACCGTCGACTCGGAGAGACGCAGCTTCGCCGCGATGTCGGAGACCGTCGCCCCGTCCACCGATGCGTTCAGCACGTCCCGTTCCCGCGCCGTGAGCGGGCTGGGGCCCGCGCTCAGGGCGGCCGCGGCGAGGGCGGGGTCGATGATGGTCTCGCCGGCCAGCACCCGGCGGATGGCCGCCGCGAGCTCCTCGACCGGGCCGTCCTTGACCAGGAACCCCGCCGCGCCCGCCTCCATCGCGCGGCGCAGATAGCCGGGCCGCCCGAAGGTGGTGAGGATCAGCACCCGGCAGTCCGGCACCTCCTCGCGCAGGTCGGCGGCGGCGTCCAGTCCGCTGCGGCCCGGGAGTTCGATGTCGAGGAGTGCCACATCGGGACGGGACAGCAGCGCGGCGTCCAGGATCTCGTCCCCGGCGCCGACCTGGGCCACGACCTCGATGTCCGGTTCGAGCCCGAGCAGCAGGGCGAGCGCGCCGCGCATCATGCCCTGGTCCTCGGCGAGCAGAACCCTGACGGACGTGTACTGCCGGTGATCTCGGGGCATCTCGTTCACCGGCCCAGCGTATGGGGTGAGGCGGGACTTCCGGCGGCGTCCACCGTGTCCACCGGCAGCTCCGCGCCGACCACGAAGCCGCCGCCCGGCCCGGGACCCGCGGTGAGCGAGCCTCCCGCCGCGGCGAGACGTTCGGTGAGGCCCTTCAGGCCGGTGCCGCCGATGCCAGGCGCGGGCGGCGGGACCGCCGGTCCGCGGCCGTCGTCGGTGACGGTCAGCCGGACCCGTTCGGCTGTGCCGTCGACGAGGAACGAACAGGTGGTAGCGGCGCTGTGGCGTACGACGTTGGTCACCGTCTCCCGCACCACCCAGCCCAGCAGCGCCTCCGCCTGTGGGGTGAGCGGCGGTCCCGAGCGGCGGACCACCGATTTGATCCCGGCGGCGGTCAACGCGGACCTGGCCCGGTCGAGTTCGGTGGCGAGGCTCCCCTCGCGGTAGCCGGTGACGGCCTCACGGATCTCGGTGAGGGCCTGGCGGCCGACGGACTCGATGTCCGCGACCTGGAGGAGAGCCGCGTCCATGTCGCGCGGCGCGAGCCGGCGCGCGGCCTCCGACTTGACGACGATCACCGAGAGCGTGTGTCCCAGCAGATCGTGCAGATCGCGGGAGAAGCGGAGCCGTTCCTTCTCCACGGCGGTGCGGGCCAGTTCCTGCCGGGTGGCCCGCAGTTCCATCACGGTCTCCGACAGGGTGAGGATCGCGGCGGTCACCGCGCCCGAGATGAAGGTGCCGTATCCGATGGTCCACGGGTCCGAGGCGTTGTCCCCGCGCCAGACGGCGACGAGGCTGGCGACGGCCGCGAGGCCCAACAGGCTGAGTACCAGCTGCCGGTGGCGCAGGATGACGCCGCAGGCCAATGAGAACAGGGGGAAGAACAGCAGCCAAGTGCCGCCGTACCCGATCGCCAGCCCGAACGTGACCAGGGCCATCAGGGCGAGAAGCACGTACGACACGGAGCTCTCGCGCTTCCTCTTGTCGAACCCCCGGAACACCACGGAGATGTAGAGGGAGTTGAAGACAAGCAGCCCGAGACCGCCGATCCAGGGGTTCGGCGCCTTCCCCTGGAAGAGGTTGGAGAAGGCGCCGAGTCCCATCAGCAGCCAGGGCAGCAGCGAGTACGGTCCGGGCGGGCCGGGGCGCCCCTCCTCGCAGTTCCGCCTGCGGCGTTCCCGCCACGTTCCTGATCCGTTCCGGGACATGCTCGCTCCTGTCACACGGTCCTCGCGGACCGACGGTACGAGACGACGGCGTACGCACCGAACAGCAGGAGCCATCCGCCGAGCACGGCGATCGTTCCGGCGGAGGGCGCGTGGCCGTCCGTGGTCGCCCAGCCCAGGTCGGCGAACCGGTTGGCGGGCGTGAACCTGCCGATGGAACGCAGCCATTCGGGAAGCAGGTCCAGCGGGAACCACAGCCCGCCGACGATCGCGAAGCCCATCAGAGAGGCCACGTTGACGACCCCGGTGCCCTGCGGGGTGAGCCGGTAGCCGTTGCCGAGGCCGAGCAGGGTGAACGGCAGCGCGCCGATCCACAGCAGCAGTGCCAGTGCGATCCACTGCCAGGCGTCCAGCCGCACCCCGTTGAGCAGTCCGCCGGCCAGCAGCACCGTCACGATCGTCGGCAGGACGGTCACCGAACCGCTGATCGCCCGGCCCACGACCGCCCGGGAAGGGGCGAGCGGGGTGACCCGCAGCTGTTGAAGCCAGCCGAGCGTCTTGTCGGAGGCGACCCCCGTACCGATCGACATGGCGGAGCCCAGCGCACCGTATGCGGCCATGCCGACCATCGAGGCAGTCTTCCAACCGTCGACGCCCTCGCCCCCGCCGATGTTGGTGAAGAGCAGATACATCATCACCGGCATCCCGGTCCCGAAGATCAGGAAGAAGCCGTCACGCAGGGTCCTGCGCACTTCGAGCACGATGTAGCGGAACATCACACGGTCTCCCTCTCGGAATCGGTTGCGGGTGCTGCGGCGGCCGGTGCGGTGAGGGCGAGGAACGCGTCCTCCAGCGTGGCCCGGGAGACCTGGAGGCCACGGATCGCGCCGAGGCGGGCCAACTCCATGACGGTGGCGTCCGAATCGTCGGTGTGCAGCAGCGCCCGGTCTCCGGACACCTCGACGGTGACGACGCCGGGCAGCAGCTCCAGGCCCTCGGTCGGCCGGCCCGCCAGGTCGAAGGAGACGAGACTGCTGCCGGCCGAGCCCCTGATCGTGTCGGTGCTCCCGTCCGCGACGATCCGGCCGTGGTCGATGACGACGATCCGGTCGGCGTTCTCGTCGGCCTCCTCCAGGTAGTGCGTGGAGAAGAGGACTGTGTTGCCGCGCCGGGCGTAGGCGCGCATGGAGTCCCAGAACGCCCGCCGGGCCTCGACGTCCAGGGCGGCGGTCGGCTCGTCCAGGACGACCAGCTCCGGGTTGCCGGCGAGTGCGACGGCGAACCGGACGCGCTGGATCTGCCCGCCGGAGAGCTTGTCGATGCGCCGGTCGGCGTACGCGGAGACACCCGCCAGGGCCAGCGATTCGGAGACCGGCATCGGGCTGGGGTAGGTGGAGGCGACGAACTTGATCAGTTCGCGGACGGTGACCCGGGGGATGGGCCGTCCGTCCTGCAGCATGGCGCCGACCCGGCCGGCCCGTACCGCCTGCTCGGGGGTGGAGCCGAGCAGCTGCACACCGCCCGAGTCCGGCTCGTTCAGACCGAGCAGCAGACTGATGGCGGTGGACTTGCCCGCACCGTTGCGGCCGAGCAGTGCGACGGTCTCGCCGCGCTCGACGGTCAGATCGATTCCGTCGACGGCCCGTACGGTCCGCTCCGCCCGGCCGAAGGTCTTGACTGCCCCGGTGAAGACCACCGCGGGCCCGCTCCCCGTTGTCTTTTCCATGGCGCTGACGGTACGGATCCGGGCCCGCACTCCGACAGAGGCGCTTGTACGGACTCCGCGATGACAAATGTCATGACCCGGGTGGGCGCCCGAACGGCCCCCGGCGGGCGCCTGGTCGCCTGCCCGACACCGCATGTGACGAGGTGTCAGC
Organism: Streptomyces sp. NPDC048496; assembly: GCF_043200055.1. Classification (NCBI taxonomy): domain Bacteria; kingdom Bacillati; phylum Actinomycetota; class Actinomycetes; order Kitasatosporales; family Streptomycetaceae; genus Streptomyces; species Streptomyces sp. NPDC048496. Next base: position 59,887 of record NZ_JBICXB010000010.1, read on the forward strand.
AGTCTTCACAACTGCTGGGAGCTGCGTTATACATAGGGCCAACCGGCTAGAACGCGTTCTAGAACAGGTGTCACGGCCGGTCCCGCACGACCTCGGTACGGCCGACGGTGCGGACGGCCGTGCCGAGGTCTTCCCACCATCAAGGAGCAGCTCCCCCATGCCCATTGATGCCGCAAAGGCGATCGCCGCCGACCCCCGGACCGCAGAGATCGGCTGGGACCACAAGGACATCCAGCTCTACCACCTCGGACTCGGCGCGGGCATCCCCGCCACCGACCCCGACGAGCTGCGCTACACCCTGGAGTCCCGGCTCCATGTCCTGCCCAGCTTCGCCACCGTCGCAGGCGCCGGCCTGGGTGTCGTCGGCGGACTGTCCTCGCCCGGGATCGACGTCGACCTCGCCGCCGTGCTCCACGGCGGACAGACCGTACGGGTGCACCGGCCGATCCCGGTGAAGGGCTGGGCCGTGCAGACATCGAAGGTCGCCGCCGTGTACGACAAGGGCAAGGCGGCCGTCCTCGTCCTGCGCACCGAGGCCGCCGACGACGACGGCCCGCTGTGGACCAACGACGCCCAGATCTTCGTCCGCGGCGAGGGCGGCTTCGGCGGCGAGCGCGGCCCGTCCGAGCGGCTCGCGCTCCCCGACCGGGCACCCGACCGGGTGGTCGAGCGGACCGTCCGGAAGGACCAGGCGCTGCTCTACCGGCTCTCCGGGGACTGGAACCCGCTGCACGCCGACCCCGAGTTCGCCGAGCTGGCCGGCTTCGACCGGCCGATCCTGCACGGCCTCTGCACCTACGGCATGACGCTCAAGGCCGTGGCAGACACGCTGCTCTGCGGTGATGTGGCCAGGATCGGCGCATACGGCACCCGTTTCGCCGGGGTGGTCTTCCCGGGCGAGACCCTCCGCATCCGGATGTGGGCGGGGGACGGCCGCGTCCAGGTGGCCGTGACCGCCGCCGAGCGGGACGACGCACCGGTCCTGGCCGACACGCTCGTCGAACACCTCTGAATCGCAACGACCTGAGGGGAGCCGCAGCATGCGCGCAGCCGTACTGCACGAGATAGGTCAGGACAAACTGGAAGTCCTCGACGACGTCGAGGCGGTGGGCTTCGGCCCGGGCAAGGTCAAGCTCCGCATCCGGGCCACCGGGCTGTGCCACTCCGACGTCTCGGCGATGAGCGGCGTGCTGCCGCAACCCGCCCCCTTCGTCCCGGGCCACGAGGGCGCCGGCGAGGTCCTCGACATCGGCGACGGCGTGACCGGACTGAGCGCGGGGGACCGGGTGCTGGTCTGCTGGCTGCCCGCCTGCGGGGCGTGTCCCGCCTGCCGGCGCGGCCAGACACAGCTCTGCCTGGCCGGGTTCATGAACGCGGGCACACCCAACTTCAAGCGCCCGGGCGGCGACGTGTTCGGCTTCGCCGGGACCGGAACCTTCACCGAGGAGGTCGTCGTCGACGCGGGCTGCGCGGTGCCGGTCCCCGACGACGTGCCGTTCGAGATCGCCGCGCTGATCGGCTGCGGGGTGACCACCGGACTCGGCGCCGCGATCAACACCGCGCAGGTGCAGGCAGGTTCGTCGGTCGCTGTGATCGGCTGCGGCGGCGTCGGTGTCTCCACCATCCAGGGGGCCAGGGTCCAGGGCGCCGCCCAGATCGTCGCAGTCGACCCGGTCGCGTCCCGGCGCGAGGCGGCACTCCGGTTCGGCGCGACCGAGGCGGTCGCGCCCGACGAGCTCGCCGACGCCAAGCAGCGGATCACCGGCGGCGAGGGCTTCGACTACGTCTTCGAGGTCGTCGGCAGGTCGGCGACGGCCCGCACGGCGTACGAGAACACCCGGCGCGGCGGCACGCTCTGCATCGTCGGCGCGGGCGCGATGGACGACAACTTCCAGGTCAACATGTTCGAGCTGTTCTTCGACGAGAAGCGGATCCTGCCCTCGATGTACGGGGGAGGGGACGTGCTCCGCTCCTACGAACGGGCCATCGCGCTCTGGCGGGCGGGCCGGATCGACCTCGAATCGATGATCACCCACCGGGTGCAGCTCGCCGAGATCAACGAAGCCCTCGGTCAGATGAGGACCGGCGAGTCCCTCCGTACCTGCATCGAACTCTGACCGCCGCCGCTTCCGAGAGGACTCCGGGATTCCGATGTCACAACCCCTTCCCCTGGATGGGCTGTCCGCGATCGTCACGGGCGCGGGCCGCGGCCTCGGGCGCGCCGAAGCGCTGGAACTGGCAAGACTCGGCGCGGCCCTCGTCGTCAACGACTACGGGCAGCCGGGCCGCGACGGCTCCGGCGAGGCATCCGAGACCCCCGCCGAGGAGGTCGCCGAGGAGATCCGCGCGGCGGGCGGCAGGGCCGTCGCCCACCTCGGCGACGTCTCCGACCACGAGCAGGCCCGCGCCCTGGTGGAGCTGGCCGTCAGCACGTACGGCACGCTCGACATCCTGGTCAACAACGCGGGCATCCTGCGCGACCGGATGGTCTTCTCGATGACCGAGGACGAGTGGGACTCCGTCATCCGGGTGCATCTCAAGGGCCACTTCAACACCACGCGCTTTGCCGCGGCCCACTGGCGCGCACGCTCCAAGGAGTCCGGCGGCCCGGTCTACGGCCGGATCATCAACACCTCGTCGGAAGCGTTCCTGGCGGGCTCGGCGGGCCAGCCGAACTATGCGGCGACCAAGGGCGGCATCGTCGGCCTCACCACCTCGACGGCCCTGGCCCTGGCCAAGTACGGCGTCACCGCCAACGCCATCTGCCCGCGGGCCCGCACCCGGATGACGGAGGACGTCTTCGCGGGATTCGAGGAGCCGACGGACGGCCGGCTCGACGCGCTGGCCCCCGAACACGTCTCCCCGCTGGTCGGCTATCTGGCCTCGCCGGCGGCCGCCAAGGTCAACGGCCAGCTGCTCGTGGTGCACGGCGGTATGGTCGCGATCGTCGAACGTCCCCGGGTGGCCGCGAAGTTCGACTCGTCCAAGGAGACGTTCTCCTTCGACGAGCTGGACGAACTGATCTCCCCGTACTACGCGGAGCGTCCGCCGAACGAGACGTTCGCGGCGGCGGAGGTACTGGGACTGAAGCGGGGCTGACCTCCGGGCGGCAGCACACAAGGAAGGGCCTCCGCAGCCGAACAGCGCTGCGGAGGCCCTTCCTTCACTCGTTCCCTCGTGGATTTCCGTCGCGGTCAGGCCGCTCGGCCGCCCCCCTCGGCGGGGCGCCGGTGGCGACCGTGCGGCTGCCCGCCCGTGCTCTCCATCGACACACCCCCTCGGTGCTTTCCGGAGCTGCCGGCGTCGGCCCCTGCGGCGTCCGCCCCCGGCGGGCGCGTCTGGGTCGTGTCGGTTCGGGCTTCAGACATGTGGGAAGTCACCCCGTTGTGATCGCTTGCGTGTGTGTCACCGGGACCATTGCGCCACCACCACCCGACACGGTCACCGTCGGCAACCGCGCCCATCGGCTAGTAGGGGTGCCCCCTGGCCCCGGCCAAGAATTTAACCAGGTGCCGTGCGCCCCACGAGAGGCGCCTGGCCAAGTGGAACCGGCTTGCACACGGGAAGAGGCGTGGCAGCCGCGGACGGTTGCATACCGCTTTCCGTGACCGTCGTCCACGCAGGCCCGGCGCCGCGTTCCCCGTCCTCCGGCGCCTGCAGCAGGGCCACCCCGCACGGCACGTCCCGGCCGGCGTACGGGAGCTTGAGGAAGCCGTCCCGGGTCCACACCCCGGACCCGGCAAACCACCCGTCCGGAGCGGCGAGTTGGTGCAGCCTGCGCCCCGCCGGACGCCACACCCCGACCCAGCTGCCGGCCGCCCCGTCGATACGCAGCGCCACCGCACAGCTCTCCGGCATCAGCGTCTGCCCGGGCTGCACGGCGAACGGCGTCACCGCGACATCCGCCGGACGCAGACACTCCGGGAAGCGCACCGGCAGACAGCTGCCGAGCACCCCCCAGCCGAGCCGGTCGTGGCCCGGCGCATCGGAACGGATCAGCAGCAGCCCGCTGTCAGCATCGGCGAGCAGCAGACGGTCGTTGCTGTCCGGCGTGATCTGCAGCAGCGGCGACACCTCGCCGCCCCGGTCCAGATCCACGACGACCGCCTTCACCGGACCGCCGCCCACAGGCTCCCGGTCCAGGGCCAGCATCCGCCCCGCCCGGTCCAGCCAGACCCCGCCGGAGCACCGTCCCGGCACCTCGGCCACCTGCTGCGGCCCGAACACCCCGCCCGCCACCAGCCAGACGGCGGTGGAGCGTTCACCGACCGACAGTGCGTACGCGCTCGCACCGTCCGGCGACGGCGGCACAAGGGTCAGGGGGGTGTCGTCGGCGCACTCGAGGGTGCCGAGGGGCAGTTCGCCGGTGCCGGGGCCCGTCGGGTAGAGCAGGGAGAAGGCGTGCCGGTCCGCCACCCGCCGCCGGATCAGCACCCGGCCGTCGGCGAGCGGCAGCACGTCGGAGTCCGGCTCCTCGGGCTGGTCGAGGGGGAGCGGCACGGCGTACGGCTCGTGCCCGTCGAGCGTCCAGCGCTCGGGGAACCAGGCGGTGTCCGGCGCCTGCCCGGCGAGCGTGAGCCGCGCCGCGTACGAGCCGTCGGCGGTGATGGTGAACCTGCCGGCGGCGGCAGCCCCGCCCGGCCCGGCGGACTCGCCGGGACTGTTGGGGGCACTCGGCTTGCCGGACTCGCCCTGCTCACCGGGCTCGATGAGCCCGCCCCGCTCCTCCGGACCCCCGGGTTCTTCCGCTTCTCCGGACGCGGGATCCACCGTCGCGGCGGCCCCGGCCGTCTCACCCTCGATGGCACGGGCAGTCATGCTCGTCACCTCCGGCAACCGAAGCTAGTTTTCGCACTTCCTGCCGGACAACAGGAGACCCGTCACTTCACACATAAGGATGGTGATGCCCGGATTCGCCTGAGAGCGAGGGGGTGGTTGTGCTCCTGATGGAGCGTCTAGTTAAGGTTAGGCTGCCCTAAGTAATCCTGTGAGTCCCTCAACTGGAGCAAGTGACCCCGTGATGTCCATAAGACGCCGCAGCACCGCAGCGGTCGGCCTGGCAGTGGCCGCCGCCCTCACTCTCTCCGCCTGCGGCAGCGACGGCAGTGAAAAGGCGGGCGACTCGGCCAAGTCCGCCGGCGGCGACAAGAAGGCAGCCGTGGCGACGGGCGGCAAGGACTTCGGCGACGCGGCGAAGAAGACGGCCGGGTACGGGACGGACGCCGCGGCGGGCCAGTTCCCCCGGACCCTCACCCACGCCATGGGCACGACCGAGCTCAAGTCCGCCCCGAAGCGGGTCGTCGTGCTGGACGTCGGCGAGTTCGACAACGTCGTCTCGCTGGGTGTGAAGCCCGTCGGATACGCCCCCTCCGAGGGCGACGAGGCCATCCCCTCGTACCTGAAGAAGGACGCGGGCAACCCATCGAGCGTCGGCACGATCAACAACCTCAACCTCGAGGCGATCGCGGGCCTGAAGCCGGACCTGATCCTCGGCAGCCAGCTGCGCGCCGCCGACAAGTACGACCAGCTCTCCAAGATCGCGCCGACCGTGTTCTCCATCCGTCCGGGCTTCACCTGGAAGGAGAACTACCTGCTCAACGCCGCGGCGCTGGACAAGACCGCCAAGGCGAAGAGCCAGCTCGACGCGTACGAGAAGAAGGCCGCCGAGCTCGGCGAGGACATCGGCCCCGACAAGCCGACCATCTCCATGGTCCGCTACCTGCCGGACCGCATCCGCCTCTACGCGAAGGCGTCGTTCATCGGCACGATCCTTGAGGACGCAGGTCTGCCACGGCCCAAGAACCAGCAGATCGACGACCTCGCCACCGAGATCAGCCCCGAGAAGATCGACGAGGCGGACGCCGACTGGATCTTCACCGGCGTCTACGGCGACCCGAAGGCGACCAAGCGCGACACCGCACAGTCCAACCCGCTGTGGAAGAACCTGAAGGCGGTCAAGGAGGGCCGGGCGAAGGACGTCCCGGACGAGACCTGGTACCTCGGCCTCGGCGTCACCGCGGCGAACCTGGTCCTCGACGACCTCCGCGCCGACCTGGTCACGTAGCCGGCCGGGCGGAACTGCGCGTAACGATACGTAACCGGCTGTCGCCCGGTCCTCACGGGTCGCCTCAGCCATGGGCAACGGGGCGCGGACGGAAGGTAGCCTTTCCTCCGTGCCCCGTCTGTCTGAAGTCCTCACCGCGCTCGACGCCCTCTGGCCTCCCGAGCGGGCCGAAGGATGGGACGCGGTCGGGACGGTCTGCGGAGACGTGGGCAACCCGGCCGCCGAAGTCGACCGTGTGCTCTTCGCCGTCGACCCGGTCCAGGAGGTCGCCGACGAGGCGGTCGGACTCGGAGCCCAGCTGATCGTCACCCACCACCCCCTCTATCTGCGGGGCACGACGACGGTCGCGGCCGACACCTTCAAGGGCCGGGTCGTGCACACCCTCATCAAGCACGACATCGCCCTGCACGTCGCGCACACCAACGCCGACACCGCCGACCCAGGGGTCTCCGACGCGCTCGCCGGCGCCCTCGACCTGCGGGTCACCGGCCCCCTCGTACCCGACCCGACCGACCCCAAGGGCCTTCGAGGCCTCGGCCGGATCTGCGAACTCGACCACCCCGAGACCCTCCGCGACTTCGCGGCCCGCGCCGCCGCGCGGCTGCCCGCCACCGCGCAGGGCATCCGCATGGCCGGCGACCCGGACGCGCTCGTGCGTACCGTCGCGGTCAGCGGCGGCTCCGGCGACGGCCTCTTCGACGCCGTGCGCGCCGCGGGCGTCGACGCCTTCCTCACCGCCGATCTGCGCCACCACCCGGCCTCCGAGGCCGTTCAGCAGTCTCCGATCGGCCTGATCGACGCCGCGCACTGGGCCACCGAATGGCCCTGGTGCGAGCAGGCCGCGGCGCAGCTCGACGCGATTTCCGACCGCCACGGATGGGACCTGCGGGTCCATGTCTCGAAGCAGGTCACCGACCCCTGGACCACCCACCACTCTTCTGGAGCCCCCAACTGAACGCCGCGCCCGCCGACCAGATCCGACTTCTCGACGTCCAGGCCCTCGACGTACGGCTGTCGCAGCTTGCCCACAAGCGCAAGTCGCTGCCCGAGCACGCCGAGATCGACTCGCTCACCGCCGACCTCGCACAACTGCGTGACCTGCTGGTCGCCTCGCAGACCGAGGAGAGCGACACCGCCCGCGAGCAGACCAAGGCGGAGCAGGACGTCGACCTGGTGCGCCAGCGCGCCGTCCGCGACCAGCAGCGCCTGGACTCCGGCGCGGTCACCTCGCCGAAGGACCTGGAGAGCCTGCAGCGCGAGATCACCTCGCTGGCCAAGCGCCAGGGTGACCTGGAGGACGTCGTCCTCGAGGTCATGGAGCGCCGCGAGTCCGCACAGGAGCGCGTCACCGAGCTGACCGCACGGGTCTCCGCCGTCCAGGCCAAGGTCGACGACGCGACCGCCCGCCGGGACGCCGCGACACGAGAGCTCGACGAGGAGGCCGCGACCGTCACGAAGGAGCGCGAGCTCGTCGCCGGCTCCGTACCTGCCGACCTCCTCAAGCTGTACGACAAGCTCCGTGCCCAGTCGGGCGGGGTCGGCGCCGCCCGGCTCTACCAGCGCCGTTGCGAGGGCTGCCGGCTGGAGCTGAACATCACCGAGGTCAACGACGTGAAGGCGGCGTCCCCGGACACGGTGCTGCGCTGCGAGAACTGCCACCGCATCCTGGTCCGTACGGCGGAGTCGGGCCTGTAATGACGGAGCCGCGTCAGTTCGTCATCGAGGCCGACGGCGGCTCCCGGGGCAACCCGGGGCCCGCCGGGTACGGCGCGGTCGTGATCGACCCGGTCACGGGGGAGACGCTCGCCGAGGCCGCCGAGTACATCGGCATCGCGACGAACAACGTGGCCGAGTACAAGGGCCTCATCGCGGGCCTGAAGGCCGCGAAGGCGCTGGTGCCGGACGCGTCGGCGGACGGTGCGCTGCGGGTGCGCGTCCGGATGGACTCCAAGCTGGTCGTGGAACAGATGTCGGGCCGCTGGAAGATCAAGCACCCCGACATGAAGCCGCTCGCGGCGGAGGCGGCCCGGATCCTTCCGGCGTCCTCCGTCACGTACGAGTGGATCCCCCGCGAGAAGAACAAGCACGCGGACCGGCTCGCCAACGAGGCGATGGACGCGGGCAAGCGAGGCAAGCAGTGGGAGCCGTCGGCGTCGACGGCCGCACTCGACCTGCCCCCGGTCTCCGGTCCTCCCGGGGACGCGGCGGCAGGCGCCGCGAAGGCACGGGCGGCGATGTCCACCCGCCGTGAACCCGCGGCCACCCCCCAGGCCGGCTGGGGTGCTGCCCCCGACATGGGTGCACCCGCGACGTTCGTCCTGCTCCGCCACGGCGAGACGGCCCTCACCCCCGAGAAACGGTTCTCCGGCAGTGGCGGCACCGACCCCGAACTCTCGGCGGCCGGCCGCCACCAGGCGGAGCGCGTGGCCGAGTCCCTCGCGGCCCGCGGCACCATCCAGGAGATCGTCAGCTCGCCCCTGCGCCGCTGCCGCGAAACGGCGGCGACGGTGGCCGCGCGCCTGGGCCTGACCGTCGAGATCGAGGAAGGCCTGCGCGAGACGGACTTCGGTGCCTGGGAAGGCCTGACGTTCGCCGAGGTCCGTGAACGGTACGGCCCCGACCTGGACGCCTGGCTCGCCTCCACGAGGACGCCACCGACGGGCGGCGGCGAGAGCTTCGCCGAGGTGGCCCGCCGGGTCTCGTCCACCCGCGACCGCCTGACCACCCGGTACGCGGGCCGCACGGTGCTCCTGGTCACGCACGTGACCCCGATCAAGACCCTGGTCCGCCTGGCCCTGGGCGCCCCACCGGAGTCCCTGTTCCGCATGGAACTCTCGGCGGCGTCGCTGTCGGCGGTGGCGTACTACGCGGACGGCAACGCGTCACTGCGACTGCTGAACGACACGTCGCACCTCCGGTAGAAAGCGCAAGCCGCACCCCGGATTCTGCCGCCCCCGGTGGTGGCGCCCCGGGAATCAGCCGCGCAGCGCCGCCGCCTCGCCCGCCAACCGCTCCACCCGCGCCCAGTCCTTCGCCGCCACCGCATCCCCCGGCACCATCCAACTGCCACCCACGCAGCCGATGTTCGGCAGTGCCAGGTATGACGGAGCCGAGGCGAGCGAGATGCCGCCCGTCGGGCAGAACCGGGCCTGGGGGAGCGGTGCGGACAGCGCCTTGAGGTAGGCCGTGCCACCTGCCGCCTCCGCCGGGAAGAACTTCATCTCGGTGACCCCGCGCTCCAGCAGCGCCACGACCTCGGACGTCGTCGAGACGCCCGGCAGGAACGGCACCCCCGACCCCTTCATCGCGTTCAGCAGGACATCCGTCCAGCCTGGGCTGACCAGGAACCGGGCCCCGGCCGCCACCGTGTCGGCGACGTTCTGCGCGGAGATCACCGTGCCCGCGCCCACCACCGCATCCGGTACCTCCGCCGCGATCGCCTTGATCGCGTCCACTGCCGCCGCCGTCCGCAGCGTCACCTCGATGGCCGGGAGCCCGCCCGCTACCAGGGCTCGGGCGAGCGGCACCGCGTCGGCGGCGTCCTCCAGGACGACTACGGGGACTACGGGGGCAAGGTCCAGCACGGAGGAGGAGGTCATGGCCTCATCCTGCCGTGGTCATCGCGCAATACGCAACGAGCGTTGCACATGCTGCAACAGTGCGTGCCCGGTGTCAGTGGATCTCCGTCACGACCACATCGAGCGCCCACGGACGCCCCGCCCGCGCCGGAGCCTGCGCCTCCACCACGTACCCCAGCTCCCGCAACGCGTCCACCAGCTCCGCGGGCCCCTTCGGCCGGTCCCCCGACTGCAGCAGGTCGCGGACCATCCGCCCCTTCGTCGCCTTGTTGAAGTGGCTGACCACCGACCGCTTCTCCACCCCGTCCACCATCTGGGAGTGCAGCACCCGCACGCTCGCCGTGCGCTCCGCCACCGCACCCTTCGGCTTCCACGCCGCCGTGTACGCGGACGACCGCAGATCCAGTACGAGCCCGTCCCCGGCCGCCTCCGGCATCACCTCGGCCATCGGGCCCCGCCAGTACGCGCCCAAGGCGCCGAGCCCCGGCAGCTTCACCCCCATCGAGCAGCGGTACGACGGAATCCGGTCGCCCACCCGCACCGCGCCCCACAGCCCGGAGAAGACCAGCAGCGACTTCCCGGCCCGCCGCCGGGCCGCCGTGTCCAGGGACGCCAGGTCCAGAGCGTCGTACAGCACCCCGGTGTAGATCTCCCCGGCGGGCCGCGTCCCCGCCGTCCGCAGCTTGACGTTCTTCGCGATCTCGCCGCGCAGCCCCTCGCTGAGACCGATCACCTCGCGGGCCTTCTCCTCGTCCGCCACGCACAGCTCGACCAGCTCGTCGAGGACCGCGGCCCGGGCCTCGGCAAGCCCCGGCAGCGACAGCGACTCCGGCTTCAGGGGTGCTCCGCGACCCGAGGCGGCCTTTCCTTCGGAGGGCGGCAACAGCACGAGCACGGCGGTTCTCCTTCGTACGAACAGGGAAGCGGCCCCCACGACTGCCCAAGGCCTGCCTGCCAGCGTAAGGGGACGCCCGGACCGCCCAATCCGGCCCCCGGACCACTGGGGCCCATCCCTGGACCGCAGGATCATCCGTCCCTGGACCGCAGGATCACCCGGCACCTGGACCGCAGGGCCACCCGTCCCCGGACCGCAGGACCACCCCCGGACCGCAGGATCACCCGGCATCGGACCGCAGGATCACCCGGCATCGGACCGCAGGGCCGCCCGCACCCGGGATGCCGGTCGCCCCGCCCCGCCATACGCTCGGTTCATGCCCCGCCGCCATCTCCACATGACCGGCGCAGCCGACACCCCGTTGCGGGCGGCCTTGCGCGAACTGCGCACCACGCTCCGGCTGCCCGCCGATTTTTCGCGCGAGGTCCTCGCGGAGGCGGCGCAGGTGGCGAAGTCTCTCGTCCTGACAGGACACCAGGACGCGACGGACGTCCCTCTCTTCACCATCGACCCGCTCACCTCCACCGACCTCGACCAGGCGATGCACCTCGAACGCCGCCCGCACGGCTTCCGGGTCCACTACGCCATCGCCGACGTCGCCGCCTTCGTCCGTCCCGGCGGCGCACTCGACACCGAGGCCCATCGCCGGGTGACGACCCTCTATTTCCCCGACGGCAAGGTGCCGCTGCACCCCACCCCGCTCTCCGAGGGAGCAGCCAGCCTCCTCCCCGGGCAGACCCGCCCCGCCCTGCTCTGGCGGATCGACCTCGACGCGGAGGGCCGCGCGGGCGCCACCGACGTACGCCGGGCCCTGGTCCGCAGCCGGGCCAAGCTGGACTACGCGGGCGTCCAGCGACAGATCGACGCGGGCACGGCCGAGGAACCCCTCGCCCTGCTGAAGGACATCGGCCGGCTCCGCGAGGAGCAGGAGATCGCCCGCGGCGGGATTTCGCTCGATGTGCCCGAGCAGGAGATCGTCCAGCGTGACGGCGCATATGGCCTGGAGTACCGCGCCCCGCTGCCCGCCTACGGCTGGAACGCCCAGATCTCCCTCGTCACCGGCATGGCCGCCGCCCATCTGATGGCCGAGGCGGGCACCGGCATCCTACGGACGCTCCCGGTCGCCCCGGACGGCGCCGTCGCCCGGCTGCGCCGCTCGGCCGAGGCCCTGCACATCGACTGGCCGCACCACGTCCCGTACGCCCAGGTCGTCCGGTCGCTCGACCCGAAAAGGGCGAGCCACGCCGCGTTCCTGCAGGAGTGCACCACCCTGCTGCGCGGCGCCGGCTACACGGCCTTCGATCACGGTGAACTCCCCACCCCCGCCGTCCACGCCGCCGTGGCCGACCTCTACACGCACTGCACCGCGCCCCTGCGCCGCCTCGTCGACCGGTACGCGGCCGAAGTGTGCGTCGCGGCAGTCGCGGACCAGGAGCCGCCCGAGTGGGTGACGGCCGCGCTCCCCGGCCTGCCGAAGGAAATGGCCGAAGGGACCCGCCGCGCCAACACGGTGGAACGCGAGTGCGTCGACCTGGTCGAGGCGGCACTCCTCAGCGACCAGGTGGGCGAGGTCTTCGACGCGTACGTGGTCGACGTAGAGGACCAGGAACCCACCATCGGCACGGTCCACATCGAGCACCCCGCCATCGTGGCCCGCATCGACGGCGGCACGACGAAGCTCCCCCTGGGCGAACGGCTCCGGGTCCGCCTCACCCAGGCGGACCCGGGGGCGGCGAAGGTACTGTTCGCCCCCGCGTGAGAGCGGCGACGGCGGCGCGCGGGTCGTCGGCATGGAAGCGGACGGTCCGGGCCCACTCCCGCTTCCCGAGCGGCCGGACGAACTCGACCGGCCGGGTCAGCTCCACGGTCACCGTCGTCTGGCTCCCCACAACGAGGTCGAGCACCCCGTCCGGATCGTCCGGCACGGCCACGGGCGCCGCGGCCAGTGCGTCCAGCCGCTCGTAGAGCGCCAGTACGGCCGGGTCCTCGGCCAGCGGCCGGAGCGCGTCGAAGACCTCGCTGCCACCACCCACCGTGTCCAGCAGCGCCAGATGCTCGCGGTCCTTGGCCGCGGTCGGGGAGCCAGTGGCGGGCAGGGCGCCCAGCAGCTCGGCGAGTGCGGGCGATACGGGCTCCTCGGCGGTCGAGGGCCCGTCCAGCAGCCGGGCCAGCAGACGGCGCCGCTCCCGGATCTCGCTCTCCTGCCGGGCCAGATCGGCATCCAGCTCACCGAGTACGTCGGCCAGTTCGCGCCCGGCGTCGTCGGCGAGCACATCGCGCACCTCGTCGAGACCGAGTCCGAGCTCGGTGAGCCGCCGAATCCTGGCCAGGAGCACGGCGTCGCGCACGGTGTAGACGCGATAACCGTTGGCCCGGCGGCCGGGCTCGGGCAGCAGACCGATGTGGTGGTAGTGCCGAATCGCCCGCGAGGTGACCCCGACGAGCCCGGCAATCTCTCCGATGCGCATGGGGCCAGTAGAAACGTTGACGCCGCGGCAGGGTCAAGGCGCCCGCCCATCCGGCACCACCGGCGGCGGACGCCATCGACCTCTGAGAACTCGGCGCGGTCCTGTGCCACGATCGAGGGAAGAGCTCCGATCTCACGGACGGCTGATCCCACCATGTCCCAAGCTGGCGAGCGACCGAGGAAAGGGCGTGACATGACTGCCATGGCACATGAGCCGCTCACGCAGGCAGAGGTCCTTCTGGAGGGCTTCCTGGCCTTGGATACGCCGGAGGGCTTCCGGGCCGAGCTGATCGAGGGGGAGATCGTTGTGACGCCGCCGCCAGACGGGGATCACGAGGACTACATCAATCTGGTTCTGAAGCAGGTGATCAGGCGAGCCCGGACCGAAATGGACTTCTCCGGGAACAAGGGGCTGAAACTCAGGAGCGGCGGTGGCTGTCCCAAGAACCACGCCATCCCCGATGGGACGTTCGCGCCCACGGACCTGCGGCTCTTCCGGGGGGCCGAATCTTGGATGCCGTGCGAAGGGGTGTCGATGGTCGTGGAGGTGACCTCGGCCAAGCCCGAAGCCGACCGGGAGGCGAAGCGCCGTTGCTATGCCCGTGGCGGCATCCCGCTGTACCTGCTGATCGACCGCGAGACGTCCTCCGTCACCCTCTTCGGCGATCCCGAGGACGCTGACTACCGTCGGCACTGCGCGATCCCGTTCGGCGAGACGCTCTCTCTCCCCGAGCCATTTGGCTTCGATCTGGACACCGCCGACTTCGTCTGAGCCACCCCGCCCCGCCGGGTAGCATGGTCGACACGGCAGACGAGCCGGGCGGACGGCCGCGTGGGGATTTTCGGATCCTCCCGAGGAACGTCCGGGCTCCACAGGGCAGGGTGGTGGCTAACGGCCACCCGGGGTGACCCGCGGGACAGTGCCACAGAAAACAAACCGCCAGGGACTTCGGTCCTCGGTAAGGGTGAAACGGTGGTGTAAGAGACCACCAGCGCCTGAGGTGACTCAGGCGGCTAGGTAAACCCCACCCGGAGCAAGGTCAAGAGGGGCCGTCGCAGGACGGCCCTGCGCGAACGTCCGAGGGCTGCTCGCCCGAGTTCGCGGGTAGACCGCACGAGGCCGGCAGCAATGCCGGTCCTAGATGGATGGCCGTCTCCCCGGCCGCCGCGAGGCGACCGGGTGACAGAACCCGGCGTACAGCCCGACTCGTCTGCCGCTACCTGCGGTTTTGCCTTCGGAAGGGCCTCTGACCTGCGTCGGAGGCCCTTTCTGGGCTTTCAGTAGTTTGCTGCTTCAGGCGGTGAAAAGTCCCTCACGGGTCACCGGAAACTCAGTTTTCGCCGTCCCACGACCGCCACAGCGCCGCGTACGCTCCGTCCGCGCCGACCAGCTCATCGTGCGTGCCCAGCTCGACGATGCGGCCGGACTCCATGACGGCGACGCGATCGGCGTCATGTGCGGTCTGAAGCCGGTGGGCGATGGCGATGATGGTGCGGTCCGACCGGACGGCGGCCATCGCTCGCTCCGCCTGCCGGGCCGTCTTCGGGTCGAGGAGTGACGTGGCCTCGTCCAGGATCAGGGTGTGCGGATCCGCCAGATGCACCCTGGCCAGGGTGAGTTGCTGCGACTGCGCGGCCTCCAGTTCGACTCCGCCCGAGCCCAGCCGGGTGTCCAGGCCATCCGGCAGTTCGGCCACCCAGTCCGCCTCCACCAGCGCCAGTGCCGCGAGGATGGCCTCGTCGTCGGCCTCGGGTGCGGCCATGGTCATGTTGTCGCGAAGGGTGCCCAAGAACACGTGGTGCTGCTGCGTGATGAGGACGATGCGGTTGCCCAGCTCGCCCGCTGCGGCCAGGGCGGCGACGGGAACGCCGCCGACCAGGATGCGACCGGTGTCCGGTGCGTCCACACCGGACATCAGCTTGCCGAGGGTGGACTTGCCTGCTCCGGACCGGCCGACCACCGCCAGCCGTTCGCCCGGACGTACCTGCAGCTCGACATCCTTGAGGACCTCGTGTCCGGGGAGGTAGGAGTACCGCACGCCGCTGACCTCGATGAGGTCGTCCGCAGGGGTCGGTACCGGGGCGTCAGACGTGTGCGAGACCAGTCCGACGCCCTTGACGCGGGCGAACGAGGCGCCGCTGCGCTGCAGTTGTTCGACCCAGATGAGCATCTGGTTGAGCGGGTCGACCAGCTGCCACATGTATAGGCTACCCGCCACCACGGCGCCCAGGGGGATCGCTCCGTCGAGGTAGCCCAGCCCGCCCACGAGGAGGATGAGTGCCATGGGCAGGGTGTGCGCGAACTCGGTGACCGGGAACAGCACTGTCCGCAGGGAGAGGGTGCGCGCACTGGCGCGGTAGGTGGTGTCGATGGCCTTGTCGAGGGTGTGGTTCTGCTGTGCACGCAGCCCGTAGGCCTCGACGGTGCGGGCACCGTGCGCAGTGGAATTGAGGATCTCGGAGACCTCACCGGCGGCCGCTCCCTCGGCGAGGTAGGCGGCACGGGAGCGCGTCAGGTACCAGCGGCTCACTCCCCATACGAGCGGAAGCCCCACCGCCGAGCACAGCCCGAGGAGGGGGTCCAGAAGGAAGACCGCGGCGAAGATGAACACGACCTGGACGCCGGCAATGAAGATGTCCGGGGCCGCATTGCGCAGGGTGGCTGCAACGGTGGAGACGTCCAGGGTGGAACGGGTGACCAGATCGCCGGTGCCCACCTCGTCCGCGATCCGCCCCGGCAGCGCGAGGGTGCGGTCGATGACCTGCTCACGGAGCCGGGCGAGCGCGCGCTCGCCGAAGCGGTGGGAGAGACCTCGTGCAAAGCGCATCAGCACCAATTGGGCTGCCGCGAAGCTCAGAACGGCGGCGGCCAGTCCGTCGACTCGGGAGACGGACAGATCGCCGGCCTCGACTCCGGTGACGATGCGGCCCAGCAGCCAGGGACCGGCCGCGCCGGCAAGTGCGGCAAGACAGGTCAGCAGCAGGATTCCGCGGATGGCCCCCCGGTCGTCGTTCAACAGCTGCCAGGCGGCCCGGCGCACCGTCCTGGCGTCGGCGACCGGCAGGCGCGGCGTCTCGTCGGACTGGCTCATCGGGGCTGTCCTTCCACGTGATGCGCCGCGGCGGCTTCGTCACGGATTTCGGTGCTACCGCGGAACACCAGTGCTGCGTATCCGGGTTGACCGGCGAGGAGTTCGCCGTGCGTGCCGGTCGCGTGCACCTTCCCGTCCACGAGGTAGGCGACCTCGTCGGCTTGGCCGAGCACGAGTGGCGATGAACTGACGACGAGGGTCGTCAGCCCGTGGCGGTACCGTGCCACGCGGGTGGCGACGGTTGCCTCAGTGTGCGCGTCCAGTGCGGATGTTGGCTCCACCAGCAGGAGCACCGCTGGATCCGCGAGCAGGGCCCGGGACAGCCGCAGCCGTTGGCGTTGTCCGCCCGAGACGTTGCGGGCCTGGTTCTCCAGGCGGGTGTCGAGCCCGTCGGCCAGCGTTTCGACGATGTCCTCTGCGGCGGCGGCGCGCAGCGCCCGCCAGATATCCTCGTCGGAGCGGTCGGTGTTGCCGGAGACGACAGAACGTAGTGGTCCAGCGAACACATAGGCATCATTGTCGGCGAGCAGGATGTGCCGTCTGAGAGCGGTGCGGTCCCAGTCGGACAGCTTGGTCTCGCCCCAGGAGACGTCGGAGGCGGTGTAGCCGGCCAACCGGTCCACCACGGTGCGTGGCTCGTCGGGGCGGGCGCCGACCAGGGCTGTCACCTTCCCCGGGGCGACCACCAGGCCCGACTCGGGGTCGTGCAACCGGCTGGGGGAGTCCGGTGGGTCGAGTCGGGTCCGGTGCTCCTCGGGAGCCGGCTCGAGCGCGAGGATGTCGACCACCCTGCCTGCGGAGACGAGCCCGCGCGGCAGATCGTCTGCCCCTTCGATAAAGGCCGAGACGGGTACCAGCAGGGCGGCGACGTATCCGTAGACCGCCACCAGTTCGCCCACGGTGATGGCCCCGGTGGCCGCCATCCGCGCACTGATCCACGTCACGATGGCGAGAAAGACTATGGGAAGGCACGCGGTGAGTGCCTGGACCCAGCTGGTTATGGTGGCAACACGGTATCCGAGAGGAACGAGGGCCTGGGAGCGTTCCCGGTACCGTCCGGCGAACATGGGCTTGCCGCCGATTCCGTTGAGGATGCTCAGGCCGGCCACCATGTCGCCGGCGAGAGCGGTCAGGGTGCCCTGATCCTCCCGGTAGCGGCTTTCAGCGCTGTGCAGATTCCCCAGCAAGGGGCCGACCGTCAACGCCAGGGCCGGGACACCGAGAAGGATCACCAGAGCAAGAACGGCGGAGATCCGGAACAGCAGGACGGCGGTTGCGACGTACGCGACGGCCGCACCCACGCCGGGACCCGTGATGGTCAGTGTCTGGGCGATCCTGCTGATGTCACCGGCTTGGAGGTGTGCGAGCTCACCTGCGGACACCTGCCGGGGCAGCGTCGATCCCAAGCGGGTGACGTGGCGTGTGACGACCTGCACCGTGCGGTAGGCCGCGTCCACACGAATGAGCGTCATGGTGCGGTGTCGCAGGATGCCGAGGATCGCGATCCCGGCCCCCGCGACGACCAGGGCGCCGATCCAGAGGAGCAACGCCCGCGTGTCCCGGGCCCTGAGCCCGTCATCGATCGTCTTCGACATCAGGTACGGCGGAAGCATGAGTGCGCACATCCATGTGCTGCCCCACGCGGAGCCGAGGAGGACTCGTTTGCGTTGACTTGTCGTCAGCCACCACAGGAACCGCAGGGGACTCCGGTGATCCGGCAGGCCCGGGTCCTCGTAGGGGACCCGGCGCGCACCTGCGGGCAGGTCTGGTCCGTGGATCATCTTGGTCATCCTTGCGTGAGATTGAGGGACAGATGCGGCCGACCGGAGCATCGGGACCTGAAGGCGGCAGGTCAGCCTACGAGCCGTTCCGCTGCTCCGCTACGGAATCGGGTCGGGCCGTGCAGCAGGGCCGCCGAGAGAGGGCAGTCGTGCGGAGGTCGGTTCCGGCAGCTGAAACAGCATCAGCAACACCTTCGTCGGCGACTTCACGGGTGACGGTGGGGATGATCTTGGTGGTGTCGTGACGTCGATCGGGACGTTCTACCTGTACAAGGGTCATGGCGACGGCGCCATCGATGGCGGTTCCTCCCGTACGGAGACAGGTTCCGGTGGCTGGAACGGGATCTCGGACCACGACGGCGGTGACTTCACCGGTAGAGGTACGGGTGACCTGGCAGCCCTCGAATCCCAGCCGGGCGCCACCGGAAAGCCCTACCTCTACAAGGTCAACGGCACAGGCGGCCTCAACGCCCGCATCGAAATCGGCACCGGCGCCTGGTGGCACCCCACCAGGCGGGTCCGAGTTCGCTGCGGCCCCGCCCTGCCTCTGTGCGCTCCCTGCCCCGACCTGCCACATCGGCCCGACTTCTGGAAGAGAGAATGAAGAACCGTCATCTGCGCCGTTCAGCCTGTGCCTTCATGGCCGCCATCGGACTGACCGCGATGTTCCATCACTCCGCTGCCGCCTCGGCGGCGGAACCGCTCACCCACGTCGAGTACCGAGGACTCTCCATCGACGTTCCGGCCGGGTGGAGGCTGGTGGACCTGGAGACGGACCCGAACGCCTGCGTGAGACTCGATCAGCACGCCGTGTACCTGGGGCATCCGGGAGCCGAGCAGTTCTGCCCCAGCCACCTGATCGCCACGAAGACCGATGCGATCGTGCTGGAGCCGTTCACCGGAGCTGCACCCCGAGAGGATGTGCCCACCGTGAACGTCCCGGCGGGCTCCCCCGCTCCCCGTGTTCTTGCGGCCGGCGACTCCCGCGAAGTACGGCTGGCCTTCGCGGGCGCCGGCGTCTATGCAACCGTCAGCTACGGTTCGTCGACGACAGCGATCGAGAAGATCCTGGGCTCCGCCACCATCAGCAGCACGGCCGAGCGGCAGACAGTTCCGGCCCCCCGGGCGCGGCCTTCCGCGGCCACCGCTTCCGCGATCCCGGGCACCGGCTACACCGGAAAAGCCTTCGATGCCTGCTCGGCGCCCTCCTCGGGCGCCATGGCGGACTGGGCGTCCTCACCCTACAGAGGGGTGGGCATCTACATGGGCGGACCGAGCCGGGCCTGCTCCCAACCGAACCTCACCGCTTCATGGGTGGCCGAGCAGAGCGGCCGTGGCTGGCATCTGCTCCCCGTCTACGCGGGCCTCCAAGCGGGGAGCATCTCCTCCTTAAGCGCGACCAGCCAGGGACGGTCGGCCGCCGACGCGGCGGTCGATCTGGCACAAGGGCTCGGATTCGTTCCCGGCACGGTGCTCTACACCGATATGGAGGCGTACTCCTCGGGGTACCGCACCAACGTCCTCAACTTTCTCTCCGGCTGGTCCGACCGTCTGCACGAACTGCGCTACCGGTCAGGCGTGTACAGCTCCTCCTCCAGTGGCATCAAGGACCTCTCCTCCGTCTACTCGTCCACGACGCTGGAGCGTCCGGACGTGGTCTGGTCCGCCAACTGGAACGGTAAAGCCGACACCGCCGACGTGAACATCCCCGCCGGGTACTGGTCCGAGCACCAGCGTGTTCACCAGCACGCGGGCAATGTCACCGAGTCGTACAGCGGGACGGCGATCAACATCGACCGGAACTACGTCGACGTCGGCGCGGCTGTGACCAGGGGCGACCCGGGTATGACAAATCTGACGGCCGGTGACTTCAATGGGGACGGCAAGAAGGACCTGGTGGCCGTTGAGGTGTCGACGGGCAATCTGTGGCTGTACCCCGGTACGGGCACGGGAACCCTGACCTCGCGGGTGCTGATCGGTAGGGGTGGCTGGAACGGCATGGCGAATCTGGCCGTCGGTGACCTCAACTCGGATGGCAAGGACGATCTCGTCGGCACCGAGATCGCGAGTGGAAAGCTGTACCTCTACCCCGGTACCGGTAGCGGTCCGGGACGTCGTAAGGAGATCGGTTCCGGCGGCTGGAACGGGATCAGCAACACCTTCGTCGGCGACTTCACGGGTGATGGCAGGGATGACCTCGGCGGTGTCGGGACGTCGACCGGGAAGCTCTACCTCTACCGGGGCCACGGCGACGGCACGATCGACGCCGGTCCCTCCCGGACGGAGATCGGCTCCGGTGGCTGGAACGGCATGGACAAGATCGTCAGTCCTGGTGACATGAACAGGGACGGCAGGGACGACATCGTCGCCACCGAGAAATCCACCGGGAAGCTCTATCTCTACAAGGGCCACGGCGGCGGCACGATCGACGCGGGTCCCTCCCGGACGGAGATCGGTTCCGGTGGATGGAACGGGATCTCGGACTACGCCGGCGCTGACTTCACCGGTGACGGTACGGGTGACCTGGAAGCGGTGGCGCCCCGGCAGGGCGCCACCGGAAAGCTCTACTTCTACAAGGGCAACGGCAAGGGCGGCCTCAACGCCCGCGTCGAAATCTCCGGCGGTTGGTGAGGGACCGCCCTCTCGACGACGGCAACCAGGAGGCGGACCCGAACCAGGCAGCGCCGGACCCGGCTATCGGTCCGGCGCTGCTGTGCACTGTGTTCCGGAGGCCTGTGCGGGCTGGTGATTCGTCCGTGGCGTCAGCCCACCATCGGCAGGATCTTCCGCGACGGCACCGCGCCCAGTTCGTCCACGGCCACCGCCTCCCCGCTGTCCGCGTCGACGTAGCTGACACGGACGACCGGGTCGTCACCGGTGTCGCGGCCGGCCGTGGCGTCGAGTGCAAACACCACCGTGACCGGGCGCGCGTTCTCCCGGTCCCCGTGCACACCCGAGTACTGGAGAATGCGCCAGCCGTTGTCCTCCCAGTGGTCCAGCAGGGCGGACCGGACCACCGGTGCGGCGGCCTGCCAGGCAAGGGAGTTCTCCAGGAGTTCGACGCTCGCCGCGACCGGCACCTGGTTCCCGGTGGCGGTGCCGAGGAGCGGGTGCCCGAAGACACGCAGCCTCGTCCGGCGCAGTGGCAGCAGCCACCACCGGTCGAGATCGGCCGAGAGAACGATCAGAACCGCCGCCGCCCCGGCCAGGAAGGCAACGGAACCGGCCGGCCGCTCGGAGACCGCCGACCACCAGGTGCCCCGTGCCACCGCCGCCGTGGCACCGCCGATGAGTACGACGGCCGCCCGCGCGAACGCCCGCCAGGTGATGGGGGAGTCCTCACGTGCCGAGCAGCCGCAGGAGGACTCCGGTGCCATGGCCCGGCCGTAGCCGAGATAGGTGAGGAAGCCCGCCCCTAGGACCGCCGCGGCTGCCCCCGGCACCGGGTTCGCCGGGACCACCAGCAGACCCGCGGCGATCAGGAGTTCACCCGCCCCGGTCGCGCGGAGGACTGTCGTGGCCCGCCCACTGCTGCGCAGCATGCGGGCCAGCGCCGTCTTCGGCGCCTGCCGGGCGGTGCCCCGGCTGAACACCTTGACCGCTCCGGTCCACCCGAGCAGGCCCGCGAGGACCAGTGGGGCGAGGCCCGTTGTCAGTGACAGCATCTCTTCCTCTCTCTGCGTCCTCGGTCCCGCATCAGTGCCCGACGGAGATGCGGACGACGTCCACGGAGTTGTCGGACGGCCGCCAGGCACCGAGCACCTGGGCGCTCTGCCCGATACGCAGCCGGGACAGGTCGGACGTCAGGGCGCGGCCCGCGTAGGAGGCGGTGGCGTCCGGGGCGACGTGACCGACCAGTTCGTGCTGCCCGTGGGCGAGGTGCAGCCGGTTCTTCGCGATGCCGCGGATCTGCGTGTCCAGGTTCACGATGTTCACCCACACCGCGTCGGCGGCCACGGTGCCGTCGGGCATCGTGACGCCGCGTGCGTAGAGCCCGTCGCCGACCTCGATCACCTCGGCCGTGGTGGCGCGCACCTTCCACACGCTGGTGACGTTGGTCATCTGCACCCGGGAGTGGCCGCCGTTGGAGCCCGCCACCTCCAGGACGCTGCCGGTGATGCCCGTGATGCGGCCCTCCACGAAGGTGGACCTGTCTATCGCGGGGTCGAGCGAGGGCTCCGCGGCGAAGGCGGCCTCGGCGTCGAGGCCGCCGAGCGCGGTCGCGCCGACGATGGTCGCGCCGCCGAGGGCGGCAGTGGTGAGGAAGCGCCGACGGCGCATCCCGTCGGCCCGGTCGTGTCGTGCGGTCATGGCCGTCCCCCTCACTCGTAGATGTAGACCGGCAGCTTGCCGGAGCTCAGGTTGCCGATCGCCGAGAAGGCGGCCGGGGTCAGGTCGAGGACGCGGTTGGTGCGACAGGTGCCGTTGCAGCACGTCGCCTCTCCGCACCAGTCCTTGGTGCGTGGGCCGCAGTCGGTGATCGTGATGCACACCGTCGCGCCCGAGCACTGGTGTTTCACGTTCATCACCGCACCGCAGCCGCGTCTGGGAATGTTCTCGCCACAGAGGTCGGGCCGGGTGATGTTCCAGCACGCCTGTGAGGCGTTGGGCCACGCGCCGTGACGTGCGCTGGACTGGCAGTTGCCGCAGGCGCCGCCACCGGCGCTGGAGCACGGGCCCCAGGCATTGCCGCAGCAGAACCAGCTGGTTTCACCGGCCCACAGGCTGGTGGATCCGCAAGCCATCGTGTTGCCTCCCCTAGGAGATGACAAGTGCATGACAAAGTGCGCGGCGGCGGCCGGCAGGCACATGTGAAGCGGGGATGCCCACGCCGCGGCCGGGGATGGTTGTGCGAGCGAAGCAACCCAATGATGCGCGTAGACAAGCGCGTTGCATAGATGGCCTCGTTCACCGTGCCCCGGTCCGCTCGGAGTACAGCCGTCGCACGAGGCCCCCGCAGCTCTCGCCGGGGTGCCCGGGCATCGGCTCCGTTCGCGCGCCGCCGTCCTTCACGCACGGCGCCCTTCTCGACACGGACCTGCGGCCGCGCTCCGGCACAGCGACGCTCAGCCTCCCGGTCCTGCGCGACGACCCAGGTTGCCGGTGAACCATTCTGTGGCCAGGTCCGCCACCTGTGCGAGAGCACCGGGCTCCTCGAACAGGTGAGTGGCGCCGGGGACCACGGCGAGCCGGCTCTCGCAGCGCAGCTGTGCCTGGGCCTGGCGGTTGAGGTCCAGCACCACCTCGTCCTCGCCTCCGACGATGAGCAGCGTGGGCGCGGTCACCGCCGGCAGGCGGGGCCCGGCCAGATCGGGCCTGCCGCCGCGGGAGACGACCGCCACGACGGGGGATCCCGGCTCCGCCGCCGCCCACAACGCGGCGGCCGCGCCGGTGCTGGCGCCGAAGTAGCCCACCGCGAGGCCTTGGGCCTCGGGCTGTTCGAGCAGCCAACGGGTGGTGTCGGTCAGGCGGCGGCCCAGCAGGGAGGTGTCGAAGACGTTGGCCCGGTCCAGTTCTTCCTCCGCCGTGAGGAGGTCGAACAACAGCGTGGCCAGGCCGGCCTTGTTCAGCGAGTCCGAGACGGAGCGGTTGCGCGGGCTGTGCCGGCTGCTGCCGCTGCCGTGAGCGAACACCACGAGGCCCGTGGCCCCTTCGGGGACGGCCAACTGCCCGGCGAGCCGGACCGGTCCGGCGTGCACGACGACGTCCGGATCCGCGACGGGCGGAGCGGCGGATCGTGCTGCATCCTGTGCGGCCGAGCTCAGCGGATCGCTCCCTGGCAGCCGGTCTGCCGCCCGCTCGAGGCAGGCGATGACCTCGGAGTCGGTGGTCTGCGCGAAGTCCTCGTAGAACTGCCCGATCCCGAGGAAGCCGACCGGGGTGCTCAGGCACACCAGCTCATCGGCGGCGTCCTGCATCCTGGCGGTCCAGCCCTCCGGTGCCACGGGGACGGCGAGCACCACCCGGGCCGCTCCGTGGCCGCGGGCGATCAGGCAGGCGGCCCGGGCGGTCGACCCGGTGGCGACGCCGTCGTCGACGACGACCGCCGTCCGGCCCCTGACCCCGGTACGCGGCCGGCTGCCCCGGTAGCGCCGGGCACGCCTGTCCAGCTCCGCACGCTCCCGCTCCTCCACGGCGGCCAGTTCCTCCTCGGTCGTTCGCGTCGCACGCATCACCTCCTCGTTGACGACGCGCACGCCGTCCTCACCGATGGCTCCCATGCCCAGCTCCGGCTGGAAGGGCACGCCGAGCTTGCGCACCACGATGATGTCCAGCGGCGCTCCGAGCGCCTCGGCGACCTCGGCCGCCACGAGCACGCCACCACGGGGAAGCCCGAGGACGACGACGTCCTCGTCCGCGAGGTGCGTCAGCTGCCCGGCCAGTCGCCGCCCCGCGTCAGTGCGGTCAGCGAAGTGCATGGTCCAGCCTCCTCGATGCGGCAGAACCCGGCCGCGACTCCCCGCGCGGACACCTGCGCCCGGGGATTCCCGGGGCGGGAAACGTGCCGCTCACGGTCGCTCCTCGGCGGCGATGCGGCACCCTCGCGGCGTCTACGGGCCGTCGGAGTCACGTCGCCGGTGATGGGCGGCCCGTCCGGGACACGCGCGTCCGACGAGCCGGTCTCTTCGGTTCGCCACCGACTACGAGCGGTGCGGAAACGGTCTGATGTCAGCCGACCCCAACGACTGCTCCGGCCGTACCGGACCGCCGCCATCGCTGCTTCGCCCGCAGCTCCCACGCTCGTGGATGACAGCCGGACTTCTTGCCGGCCCTGCCTCACGCCCCACGCTACTCGCGTTCCGCGAAGGCGCGAGCGCCGAACGGCTTCACCACCGGAGCCCACCGTGACCGCCGCCCCGGCGCGCCGGGGACACATCCCTCCGCACCCCATGAGTTCGGATGAACGGATGATGCGGCCGGTACCTCGGTGGGGTGCCGGCCGTCGGACGGGGCAGGTCGTCGATATTCCGTTCGCGTCGGTCCCGGACCGTCCACCGTCGCGGGCCCGTGCCGCCCGGTGGACGGCGTCGTCGCTGTCCCCCGGCCCCTTCGCTGCGCCTTCGGACACCCACGTCGACACCGGACCACCGTGGTGCGCGGCATCATCGGCCCGCACACCGCACACCGCACACCGCACACCGCACACCGCACACCGCATCCCGCCACTGACATACGCTGCCCGGTCCCGCTCGTTGAGAGGCGCGGCGGCCACCCCGGAGGTCTACTGGGTCTGAAGGCTGCCGCCGAACGATGGGACAACCCACCCGTGCGATCCGTCACCACCACTGCTGCCCGGCCGAAGGAGCTCTTCGACCGTGAGGCCGAATGGGACGCGCTCGTCGCCTTCGCCCGCGATCCCCGGCCCGGGCCCGCAGTCGCCATCGTCACCGGGCCCCGCCGGCAGGGCAAGAGTTTCCTGCTTCAGCAACTGACCTCGGCGACCGGTGGCTTCTACTTCGGAGCCCAGGACGTGGCGGAGGCGGAGTCCCTCCGGCGGCTCGGCGACCAGCTCGCCCGTCACACCGGCGCCACCCGCCCGACCCGCTGGAGCTGCTGGGCGGACGCGCTCGACGCCTTCGCGACGCTCGCGAGCGAACATCCGCTGCCCGTCGTCATCGACGGCTTCCCCGAGCTCGTCCGGCAGAGCCCCGCACTGCCCTCCGCCGTCAGCAGTGTCTGCCGCCGACTGCGCGAGGCGGGCCGGCCCAACCGGGTACGGCTGCTGCTGTGCGGCAGCGCCATGCCGATGATGCGCCGACTGCTCGGCACCGCCTCGACCTCGGCAGACCTTCACCTGAAGTTCCTGCCCTTGGACTTCCGGCAGGGCGCGCGGCTCTGGAGCATCGACGATCCGCGCCTCGCCCTCCAGGTCCACGCCGTCGTCGGCGCAAGCACCGCCTTCCGGTACGACCCGGCCGGCGAGGACATCCCGGCCGGCCCCGACGATTTCGACGCCTGGGTGTGCCGGACCGTCCTCAACCCCCGTCTTCCGCTGTTGTGGAAGGCCGGACACATCATCGAGCAGGAGCCCGACGGCTGGGACCGCGGCCTGTGCCACTCCACCCTGGCCGCCATCGCCGAGGGCTGCTCGACGCCCGGCGCGATCGCCGACTGGCTGGACCGCCCGGACACCGAGGTGCCCCACATCCTCTCCGTGCTGCGTGACTGCGGCCTCGTCGAGGGCGTACCCGATGCCTTCCGGCCGGGCGTGACCCGCTACCGCATCACCGAGCCGCTCCTCGCCTTCGACCACGCCGTCATACGCCCCAACCGCATCGCGCTGGGGCAGCAGGGCCCCGCAGAGGTCTGGAAGTCGGCGCGGTCCGTCTTCGAATCCGCGGTGCTCCGGCCGCATTTCGCCCAGGTATGCCGGGACTGGGTGACCGGGTTCGCGTCCCGGGACACCTTCGGCCCCCGACCCGTCACCGCCTCCGCCGGGTCGCTTCCAGGGGCCCAGGGGCACCGGCCGGTCGACGTCGATGTGGTGGTCCGTGGCGAGGTCCACGGCCGTGCCGGGGTCCTGCTCTCGGTCGGCAGGGCGTGTTGGGACGAGGCAATGGACATGCACCACCTGCACGAGCAGTTCCAGATCCTGGCCGAACTCGCCGACCGCGGCGAGGACGTGAGCCGGGCTCGGCCGGCCTGCTACAGCGCGGCCGGGTTCAGCCCGCACCTGTGCGAGGCCGAGGCGCGCGGCGAGGTGGTCCTGGTGGATCCCGACCGGCTCTACCACGGAGAGTGAGAGGCAGCGTCCGGCTTCCCGCCGCGCTCTCACGGGATCGCGCGGTCCACGCCGAGCCGCCGCTTGTCGCGGACCCCCACGGACCAGGGCCTCCGGGGAAACCGCGCCCCTCCCTTCCGCTCAGTGCCGGCTCATCCCTTGACGACGCCCAGCGGCACCAGGCGGGCGATCAGCCGGGCGAGTCCCGCGCCCTCGGTGACGGCGGCGACCGCGTCGACGTCCTTGTACGCCTCCGGCGCCTCCTCGGCGAGACCACGCCATGAGGAGGGGCGCACGGCGATGCCCCGGGCCTCCAGCTCGCCGCGAAGCCGCTCCCCGCGGACCATGCGCAGCGCGTGGTGGCGGCTCCAGACCCGGCCGGCGCCGTGGCAGGCGGAATGGAAGGCGTCGTTGCCGGGCAGGCCGACCATCACGTACGAGGCGGTGCCCATCGTCCCGGGGACCAGTACCGGCTGGCCCGCCCGGACGAGGTCCTCGGGCAGGCTCGGGTCGCCGGGCGGCAGCGCCCGCGTGGCGCCCTTGCGGTGGACGCACAGTGGACGTGCCACACCGTCCACTTCGTGGGTTTCGAGCTTGGCGGTGTTGTGCGAGATGTCGTAGACCAGCTCCAGACCGACGTCCGCAGCCGTCGCGAAGGCATGGCGGGTGGCTTCGGACAGCAGTTGGCGGTTGGCCCGGCCGTAGTTGGCGGCCGCCGCCATCGCCCCCAGGTAGGCGCGGCCCCGCGGCGAGTCGACCGGCGTGCAGGCCAGCTGCCGATCCGGGACCTGGATGCGAGACCGGTGCAGTTCCTGGTCCATCACGCGCACGTGGTCGGTGCACACCTGGTGTCCCAGGCCGCGCGAGCCGCAGTGGATCATGACGCACACCTGGCCCACCCGCAGTCCGAAGGCCGCTGCGGTGGCCCGGTCGTAGACCTGGTCGACCGCCTGGACCTCCAGGAAGTGGTTGCCCGAGCCGAGGCTTCCCACCTGGTGGAGGCCGCGCTCGACGGCGCGCTTGCTCACCTGCCCCGGGGCCGCGCCGTCCAGGACGCCGTAGTCCTCGCAGCGCGCGAGGTCGCGTGGCACACCGTGGCCGCGCTCGACCGCGTAGCGTGCGCCGCCGACCAGCAGGTCGTCCATCTCCCCGGCCCCCGACAGCTTCCACAGGCCGCCGCGCCCCATGCCGCGGGGGATGGTGCTGTCGAGGATGTCCATCAGCCGCCGCATCCGGTCGTGGCCGAGCGCCTCGCGGTCGATGCCGGCGGCCAGCAGCCGTACGCCGCAGGAGATGTCGAACCCGACGCCGCCGGGCGAGATGACCCCGCCGTGGGAGATGTCGGTGGCGGCCACCCCGCCGATCGGGAAGCCGTAGCCCCAGTGGACGTCGGGCATCGCGAAGGAGGCGCGGACGATGCCGGGCAGCGTCGCCACGTTCGCCACCTGCTCCAGCGCCTTGTCCCCCGCCGCCTGCGGCAGCAGTGCCCGCGAGGCGAACACCACCCCGGGTACGCGCATCGGCTCCCGCTGCTCGATCCGGAAGCGGTACTGGTTCTTCTCCACCAGTGCGATCTCCACGTCCCTCACCTCCAGTCGACCGTCAGCCGTCCGGTCCGATCGGCGACGGCGGTACCGAACTCGGCGCAGGCGGTCGTGAACCGCTCGCGGATCCACTCCAGGTCCTCGCCGCTCGCCAAGCGGGTGTGGCAGTAGTCCAGGGCCAGCGGCACCGCCTCCACCTGCGCGGGAACCAGGTGTGCGGCATCCGGGCCGTCCAGGGTCACCAGGAAGAGGAGCCCGAGGTCGTTGCGCAGGACCGGGTCGACGGCGTAGTCGTCGACGAAGTCACCCAGGTCGTAGAGGATCCGGTCGGTGATCCCGTGGAAGACATGGGCGGAGTGTCCGGCGACCAGCGTCGCTCCCGCCGCCAGCAGCTCCGGGGCCGCGGCCGACACGCGGCGCGGTGGCCGGGAGGTCATGTTGGGACCCCAGTGCGGAGTCACCAGCACGACATCCGCTGCCGCAGCGGCCCGGGCCACCGACTCCGTCAGCCAGCCGGGCACGCCCGCATGGAGATCGGCCCAGGCGACACCGGGACTGTCCTCCCCCGCCGCGTACTCCTCAGGGTGGTCTGTGACGCCCACCACCGCCAGCCGCACTCCGCCTGCCTCCAGCACCGCGAACTCCCGGGCGGCGGCTGCGTTCGCCCCGGCACCGACCGCGTGGACGCCCGCCCCGGCCAGCAGGGTGCGGGTGTCGGCCATGGCGTCGAACCCGTAGTCCAGAGCATGGTTGTTGGCGAGCGTCACACAGTTCACCCCCAGTTCGGCCAGCACTTTCGCGGCGGCGGAGGGAGCGCGGAAGAAGAAGGCCTTTCGCGGGTCGGGCCAGCGGTGCCCGCGGTCGGAGACACAGCACTCCAGGTTGAGCACGAACAGGTCCGCTTCCGCGATCGCCTCCCTGACCCCTGCGGAGACGAGCGTCTCCGGCACCGGCGAGCGGCGCAGCTCCTCGGCGACGCCGCGCCCGAGCATGGTGTCGCCGGCCAGTGCCACCGTGAGCGCCATGATTCCGTCCCTTTCCCGCCCTGCACTCAGACGTCCAGGGTCACCCGGCAGGTCCAGCCGCCGGGGTCGCCCCGCAGCTGCAGGTCGTGCAGCGAAACGGCCTTGGGTACCGCACCGACCGGCACGGCGGTGCCGACGTCTGCCATCCGGAAGCGGACCGACAGCTCCCGGCCGCCCCCCGCCGACCGGATCGGCCCCACCTCCACATCGAGCGGGATCTCACCGTCGGCATCCATCCGGTAGACGACCTCCTCCAGGACGGACACCAGCAGGTCCTCGTCGGAATCCGCCGTGACCGCGTATTCGCGTTCCCCGGAGACCGCGGCCCCGGACGTGTCGGCGAAACCCTCCACCACCGCGCGCACCGCCTCGCCGATGCAGCCTTCGGCCGTCGGCGACCACGCCTCCACCCGCATGTCCGCGGTGTGTGGCACAGCCCGGTGGCCACGCGCGCCGGGCCGCTTCCCCACAGGTTCCCGACCGTCCACGGCCGGCACCTCTCCGTAGTCTCCGGATGCACAGCCTGACGGCGAGTTCTGCGAGCCGCAGGCGATGTCTCCTCCAGAGTCGTCCCGTACACCGCTTCGGGGCAACCTGCACGAGGCGACGCACGCGATCACTGTCCAGGGCTCGGCGGTTTCACCTCGATGGGACGCGCGCCGACACCCCGGCTCCAGCGCGTCCTCGACCGAGAGGCGCCGGGCGCATCGTCGGCCGGGCAGTCGGCCGGCATCGTACGGTCCGCCATCGGCAGGGGCGAGCTGCTGTGCGGCGGCAGGGCCGGGATCCGGGTCGTACGCGTCGGACTGTTCGTGTGGGGGAGACGCGGCAGGGAGAACAGGCCCATGGGTCATACCGCCAGGGGGGTCCGTTGCGGCGGCGATTGGAGCACATGACGGTCTGTCATCAGCATGGGCACGGTGGGTAACGCTACGCATGTGGGCATGAAGCGAAGACAACATCCACCATCGTCCGGCCGACGGGCGCCGCGCGCACGGACCGCCCGACTCGCCGCGGCGGCAATGGCCCTCGTCGTCGGCGCCGGAGCGCCGCTGGCGCTGGACACCAGCGCCCAGGCTCGGCCGCGTGTCGCGGGCTCCCCGCTGGTCGATGAGATGTTCACGCAGGCCACGGCCCCGGAGTTCACCGGTGTGGGGTCGGCCTGTCTCACCGGGGCCTCGGCCGCCGCCACCGCGGGAACGGCTGCACCACGCGATCGCCCGCCGGGACCGTGTTCCGCGTTCCCGCGCCCGGGGCCAACATGGTCACGGTGCGCGGTCCCGGCGACGGGACCGAGGGCTACTGCTTCCTGACCGCCACCACGAGCAACTTCACGACTACCGGGCCCTGGCCGTCGACTCTCGTACACGATCACCCAGGCCGACGCCAACGCATGTAAGAAGACCCCCAGGGCGGGCGGAGACGGCAAGGTCTGCCCCGTCACCAACGTGGCGGTGGCGGCGGGAACCGACCCGCAAGGGAACCAGATCGCCAGCGAGCCGGCCTCGGTCACCCAAGCAGCGCTCTCGAAGGAGCAGATCTGTGGAACCCACCCTGATCAACGGCATCCCCGCGCACGCACTGCTGGTCCACCTCGTCGTGGTCTTCGTGCCACTCACCGCACTGGCTCTCGTGGTCTGCGCCGCCTGGCCCCCCGTCATGCGCCGCTTCGGCCTGGCCCTGCCCCTCCTGGCCCTCGTCACCCTGGTCTCGGTGCCCCTGACAACAGGCGCCGGCGAGTGGCTGGAGGAGCACATCGTGCAGAACGCCCTGGTGGCAAGGCACGCGGTACTGGGCGACGAGCTCCTGCCGTGGACCGTGGGCCTGTTCGTCCTGACCGCAGCCCTGTGGTGGTTCTACCGGCGCGCGTATGCGGCTGCCACCTCGTTCGACGGCGGCAGGGGTTCATCGGCAGGGGTGAGTGTTCCCCTGCGAGCGACATCGGTTGTGCTGTGTCTGGCCGTGGCAGTCGGCGCGGTCGTGCAGGTCTACCGCATCGGTGACTCGGGCGCCAAGGCCACCTGGAACAACAGGTTCTCCGCCACAGCCGGCGACAACAGGGGCTGAACACGGCTGCCTGGCTTTCCACAGCGCGACCGGGATCCGGCACGCCGACACCATCGATGCCGTCGGCGTCGGCTTCGCCGGCCCCGGAAGAGGTCCCACGACCTTGCCCTGGTGCTCGCAGGGGGTGCGCGCGCCACGGTTGTCGGGACGGATCGGCCCAGCACTGTCCGTACGGATCGGTGTCGCACGTCCCGAAGCCGGAGTCCTGGGACCGGCCGAGGTCATGGGACGTCTCTCGGGTGCTGCCGACGGACGCGACCGCAGTGCTTCGGCCGAAGGGCCTGCAACACGACCTGGAAGCCACCTGTCGGCCACCCGTCGGCGCGCATTCACCCGCCCCTACCCGCCTTGTTGACCACAGGCGATCGGTGCGTGACATACGGTAGTCGTCCCGCTGTCCTCGTGAAGGAGTGCACGCATGCCGGTCTCGCTCGGTCTCGGCCTTCCGCAGATGAAGCAGTACGACATCGGTCGCGACGTGGCCACGGTGGCACGCGCGGCCGAGGACGTCGGGTACGAGAGCCTGTGGGTCTTCGAGCGCGTGCTCTTTCCGGAGCCGGCCACTCAGGGGCTGTACGGCGTACCGGGGCTGCCGTGGCCCGACCAGTACCGCAGCGTCGCCGACCCGCTGGTCACCCTCACACTTGCCGCCGCGGCCACCGACCGGGCCCGGCTCGGCACCAGCGTCCTGGTCGCCCCGCTCCACGTACCGTTCCAGCTGGCCCGATCGCTCGCCTCGCTCGACGTCGCGAGCGGCGGCCGGGTGGTCGCGGGCCTCGGAACCGGCTGGTCACTCGACGAGTACGCGGCCGCCTCGGTCGCCCCCTTCGAGAAGCGCGGCGCGGTCCTGGACGAACTGCTGGACGTCTGCGCGGCCGTCTGGGGCCCGGACCCGGTCTCGTACCGGGGTGAGCTGACCACCATCGCACCGGCCG
Organism: Streptomyces sp. NPDC048496; assembly: GCF_043200055.1. Taxonomy (NCBI): domain Bacteria; kingdom Bacillati; phylum Actinomycetota; class Actinomycetes; order Kitasatosporales; family Streptomycetaceae; genus Streptomyces; species Streptomyces sp. NPDC048496. The sequence goes on from NZ_JBICXB010000010.1 coordinate 92,057, forward strand.
AGGTCGGCCCCAAGCCTGTTCGCCCCATCCCGGTCTATCTGCCGGCCAACAGCCCACGCGCCACCCGTCGGCTGGTGGATCGGGCGGACGGCTGGATGCCTGTGGCCATGGGTGCCACGGAACTGGCCGGACAGTGGCGGCGGGTACAGGACCTGGCGGCCGAGCGTGGCAGGCAGAGGCCGATCGAGGTGTGTGCCCGTGCCAATGCGAAATACAGCGCCAAGCCGTTCGAGGGCGCGGACCGGCAGCCCTTCCACGGCAGCGTGGCCCAGATCGTGGAGGACCTGGTGGCCCATGCGGCGGTGGGCGTGACGGAGATCCTGCTGGACCTCCAGGGAACGACGCGAGACGCCGCCGAACTGGCCGACGTGGCGGCCGAGGTGTATCGGGCGGCCCGAGCGGCGGGCGTCTGACGGTCGCACCGAGGAAGCACCGGTCCGCCGTCCGACGGGACGGATCGCGGCAACCGACAGCACACCGCTCCCGTTGCCGTCCCTGTGCCGCGGTGACGGGAGCGGCCGCGCAATGCGTGCCGGACGGCCTTCAGTTCGTATGCGGGCGACCGTCGGCGGCGTCATGGGTCTGCTTCAAGGCCATGGGGTAGGCCGATGGACCGGCAGGGCTGCACAGTGTGTCGGGGGCGCGGTGGGGGCGAAGGTCCCTGAGGACCGACTCGACTTCACAGAGGAAGGATTGATAGGAGGTCAGGCGCTGCCATTCGGAGTCGGGGATGCCGGGCACCGTGGCGGCGCATGCCGACCAACTTGCCACCAGTTCGGCGTACAGCGGTGTGTCACTTGCCGTCTCTGTATAGGACTGACCCGGCATGAACGCGCCGGAAAGCTGCTCGCGCGATGCGCGCGCTCCGTGAGCCACATCCAGCTGGGCCCTCGGACGCGGCCGGGCATGAGAAGGGCGTGGGGCCTGCGAGGGGTGCGGAATGGATACCGCCGAGCCTCTGCCGATGGCGGTAGCGGAAGTGGGTGCGTTCATGACGGTGGTAACGATCAGCCGCCATTTGGGTAACTACCGTCCGACACAGCAAGATTAGATGGAGTTTCACCTTTCTTGGTGCCTTTCGGTCGAAAATCGCTTCAGATCCTGTGGCGGGACGTTGGTCCCGACATGGAACCGAGGGAGCTGTGGGAGCGTCATGCCGTACTGGCGCGGGCGTATTTCAGGAATGACGAGGACGTGCGCGATGCGCAGAGCAACCTCGACGAGCAACAGGCGAACCGTATGCGGACGCTGGCTGCGTTCGCGGTGACGCTGGGGAGCGACGGGACCGTCGCGGATCTCCTGGGGCTCCATGAACGCGAAGTGCGCATGGCTCGCCGCACCGTGGGAAAGGAAGATGCCCGGGCCATCGCCAAGGCGCTCCTGGACCACCACGCTGCTGATGCGCACGAGCTGCCTACCGAGGACGCGGACAGGTGCCCGCCGTACGAGGAGCCGGAGGAAAGGCCGGTGTCCCGTGAGGCTCCGGCCCCACCTTCATGCCTCCCTCAGGCCCCGGGCACCCCGGACGCCGCCGACGAGGCGGTCCAGGGAAGGGTGTCGTCGTCGGCCGTGGACGCGGTTCTGGTCGGTGCGTGGAGCACTGGGGCCGACCTCTCCGTACTGGCAGGCGAGCTCGGTCTCGATCTCCCCCGCCTCGTCGCCCGCACCCGGTACCTGGAGGCGCAGGGCCACCTCACTCATGCCCCGCAGACTCTGGACCGTTCCGGCCGTCACCGCCGCGTCGACGGCGCCGAGGCGCCCACCGTGACCCAGCCCCGGCAGTGGTACTACCCCACCCAGCATCGCTCGTCGCACCAGGAGACGACGTGGGACCAGCAGGCTTCTCACACCACCATGAACTCCGCACCGATGCATGACTGGGACGGCATCCTCGATCAGTGGCAGGTCACCACCAGCCCCACGTCCTCCTGGTAGGGGACCGCGACAGAGCTCCCGGCGGCCGCGACTCCGATACCGGCGTGGCGGATTCCGTCATTCCGCTGCTGTCGGGGCCCACTTCTCCTGAAGAGGCCGATAATCGATCACCACGATCCCTTCCTCCCGGAGGATTTCGCGGGCCTCAGGCGAGACGAGGAACTCGTGCCGCTGCCCGGTAGGGGAGCGGCCGTCAGGAACCGGGGGCGCCGTCCGCCTCACCGGTCCGCTCCGGCGAGGGCACCCGTGCCGCGATCCGGCGCAGATGCCCCGCGAAGACCTGGGGCGCCTCGGGGGTGAGGGTGCGGAGGGCGACCATCGCCGTCACGATGACGTCGCAGAGTTCCGCCTCCACGTCCTGCCAGGAATGGGTGACGCCCTTGCGCGGGTTCTGACCGATGGTCCCGATGACGGCCTGGGCGACCTCGCCGACCTCCTCCGAGAGTTTCAGCATCCGCAGCAGGAGATCCTGCTCGGGGCGGATGCCGGTTCCCGCGTCCAGCCAGCTGCGGAGGTGGTCGATGGTGTCCCAGGGGGACCGGTCCGCGTCGTCGGTGTCCGTACCGTCCGGGCGGCCGTTCGTGTCGGCGTTCATACGGTGCAGACTGCCAGGTCCGGACACCGGTGGTTGTCCTCGTGTGATTCCGGGCCGGACGGTGCGGCTCCGGACATTCAGCCGGTGGCGACGGCCTGGCTCGGCACGGATTCCAGCTGCGAGAGCAGCCGCCCGCCGCGATCCTCGGACATGTCGAGCGTGGCCAGCACGGCGGGCGTCGAAATGCTCGGCAGGACGTAATGCAGCAGTACGGAGATCCGGCGCCCCAAGTCCTCACGCCGGCACAGGACCTGGGACATCACCTGGATTCCGCAGAAGGCGCCCGCCAGCAGCTCGGCGGTCTCGCGCGGATGCACGTGCGGCAGCAGCTCGCCCTGGCTCCGGGCAGCGCTCAACAGGTGTTCGAGCCGGTCGATCCAGGCCCGGAACGGTGTGCCCCGGTCGAGACCCTCGACCGCCTGGTCCATCGCCAGCCCGACACTTGCCCTCACCAGGGGTTCGTGGCGGAGCCGGTGGGCGAGAATCATCCCCTGGTCCACCAGCTCCTGAAGCTTCGTCGGCTGCGGCGGCAGCGGGAAAATGTCCAGCTGGACGTCCAGCACGCCGAGCGCCAGCTCTTCCTTCGAGTTGAAGTGGAAGTACAGCGCGCCCTTGGTCACCCCCGCCCGGGCGAGGATCTCGCTGATGGTGGCGCTGCTGTAGCCACGTTCGTCGAACACGGCGGCGGCCGCCACCAGGATCGACCGTCGAGTCTGGATCGCGCGCGCCTGCTGGGCCATCAGCTACGAGTCTCTCTAGTCATGGCGTGGTCGGCGCCACAGGGGTCTGACTGAAAGGGGAAACCGGACTACCAGTATCTTACGGCCTCCCCCGCGACAGGGAGTGGGCTCCCGACGCACTGGGACTCTTCCCCCAAGCTCTCGGCTTCGCTCGCGCGGGGAGGGGCCCCCTTCGGCGTTCTCGTCGGTCACCGACGCTCCGCGTCGATTCCCTCCTCCGCCTCGCCATCGAAGCCGCACGACGCTGCTCGCTGATCCACTCCCCGCCGTGGGGGAGGCCGTTACAGCTGGGGTGGTCGGCCTCTCAAGGGCTGCCCCGTATTCCCCGGCGGGCGCACGACGACAGCTACGGCACCCCAGGTCGTCGAAACGCCGACCGCGGGCCGGGCGCGGGCTTCGGCGCCGCCCACGCCCGGCGCACCCCTCGGTGACGTCAGCAGTCCGGCCGCGGCCCGGTTGCTTACTCCGCCACGGGGATACGCGTTCCCGTGCCGCTCACCCGCACCCGCGCGTCGCCCGCGCGCAGTTCGACCGCGAGCGTGCCGGGGCGGCCCATGTCCTGGCCCTGGTGGAGGGTGAGGACCGCGGCGTCCGGAACCAGCTCCAGCTCGCGCAGGTACGCGCCGAATGCGGCCGCCGCCGCACCCGTCGCCGGGTCCTCGACCACACCGCCGACCGGGAACGGGTCGCGGACGTGGAAGACGGTCGCCGACTCGCGCCACACCAGCTGGACCGTGGTCAGGTCGAGCCGGTGCATCAGCGCTTCGAGGCGGGCGAAGCCGTAGTCGAGGTCGGCGAGGCGCTCCCGGCTTCCGGCGGCCAGCACCAGATGACGGGCGCCCGCATAGGCGATTCGTGGCGGCAGGGCCGGGTCCAGGTCGTGGGCCGGCCAGTCCAGGGCGGCCAGCGCCTCGGCCAGGTCGTCCGGGGCGATATCCATGACGTGCGGTTCGACGCTCGTGAGGGTGGCGCGGAGTTCGGTGCCGTCCTGGGCGACGGTGACCGGGACCGTACCCGCCTGAGTGGTGAACACCAGGTCGCCGGGGCCGTTGCGCTCGGCGAGGGCGATGGCTGTCGCGACGGTGGCATGGCCGCAGAACGGGACTTCGGCCTTCGGGCTGAAGTAGCGGATCGTGTATCCGCGACCGCCTGATTCACCCGAAGTGCCCGGTCCGGTCAGGAATGCCGACTCGCTGTAGCCGAGCTCCGCCGCGATCGCGAGCATCGCCGTGTCGTCGAGACCGGACGCGTCGAGGACGACCCCCGCCGGATTGCCGCCCTGCGGGTCGGTGGAGAAGGCGGTGTAGCGCAGGATCTCGGTTCCTGAAATCTCACTCATGACGCTGCTCAACCCTGCCGCGGTCCAGGACATTCCCGCCCGGGGCGGGAATGCGCCCCGGACCCCGGCCCACGGGCCCAGTGACAGTTCTCGACGCCGGTACTCCTCTCCGTCCGGGAGCGGGAGTCCAGGAACGTGCCGCTCGGCTCGGCTCGGTCGGCGGCGCGCGCAAGGAATCGTCAGCCCCGGCCCACGTACGGCATCGTCGTCGCCAGGACCGTCGCGAACTGCACGTTGGCTTCCAGCGGCACCTCCGCCATGTGCACCACCGTCCGGGCCACGTCCGCCACTGCCATCACCGGCTCCACCGCCAGTTCGCCATTGGCCTGGAGGATGCCGGTCTGCATCCGCTCCGTCATCTCCGTGGCTGCGTTCCCGATGTCGATCTGGCCGCAGGCGATCCGGTACGGACGGCCGTCCAGCGACAGCGACTTCGTCAGCCCGGTCATCGCGTGCTTGGTCGCCGTGTACGCCACCGAGTGGGGGCGCGGCGCATGTGCGGAGACCGAGCCGTTGTTGATGATCCGGCCGCCCTGCGGGTCCTGCTCCTTCATCTGCCGGTACGCCGCCTGCGCGCACAGGAAGGCCCCGGTCAGGTTCACATCGACGACCGTGCGCCAGTCCTCGTAGGAGAGCTCCTCGACCGGGACGGAGCGCGGGCCGAACGTGCCCGCGTTGTTGAACAGCAGGTCGACCCGGCCGGTCCACTTCCGTACGGAGGAGAAGAGCGCGTCCACGTCCTCGGGGCGGGAGACGTCGGCGGGAACGGTGATCGCCCGGGCATCCGGCCCGGCCAGTTCCCCGGTCTCGGCCAGGCGTTCGGGGCGGCGGCCGGCGAGCGCCACCGACCAGCCGGCGCCCGTCAGGGCGAGAGCCACCGCGCGGCCGATCCCGGAGCCCGCGCCCGTGACGACGGCCGTCCTCGCAGCAGGATTCAACAGTTTGTTGCTCATGACGCCGCAGCGTACGCCTTTCGCCTCAAGAGTCGCCGCGGGGCGGCCGGTTCGGGCTCCCAGGGCCTCACGCCTGCGTGAAGTCCGGCCTCCGTCCCGGTCAGCCGATACCGTCCGCCGGGTAGCGGACGCCGATGCGGTCACGTACCGCATCGAGCGTCCGCATCACCGCCAGCGATCCGTCCAGCGGCACCAGCGGCGACTCCGTCTCACCCGCCCGCAGCGCGCGCAGGACCTCCGCCTGCTCGAACTGCATCCCGCGGAGCCCGTCGCCCACGGTCCCCGCGGTGAACTCCTGCGGGTAGTGACCCTCCCGGTGCAGCACGAACCGCTCCGGGTAGAAGAAACCGCGCGGGAAGTCGATCCGCCCCCTGGTGCCCGTGACCGACGCGGTCTGCGGGGTGTCGGCGGTGACCGAACAGCTCAGCAGTGCCGTGGCCCCCGACTCCCAGCCCAGCAGCATGCCGGTGTTCAGATCGACGCCCTCGGGGGAGAGCAGCGCGTCGGCCTGGACACGGTCCGGCTCACCCAGCAGCAGATGCGCGAACGACACCGGGTACACCCCGAGGTCCAGCAGCGCGCCGCCGCCCAGCGCCCGGTCCCGCAGCCGGTGGTCCGGGCCGAACGGACCCGCGAGCCCGAAGTCGGCCTGCACGGTACGGATGTCACCGATGGCGCCGTCGGCGATCAGTGCGGTCAGCCGCCGGACGACCGGGTTGCAGTACGTCCACATCGCCTCCATAAGGAAGAGGCCACGGTCCCGGGCGAGCGCCACGAGCTCCTCCGCCTCCCGGGAATTGAGGGTGAACGCCTTCTCGCACAGCACGTGCTTCCCTGCCTCCAGACAGAGCGCGGTGGCCTCCCGGTGCGCGGAGTGCGGCGTGGCCACGTACACCACGTCGACCTCGTCGTCGGCGGCGAGCTCGGCCCAGCTGCCGTACGCCTTCGGTATGCCGAACCGTTCGGCGAACGCTTTCGCCGACGTGTCCGTACGGGATGCCACGGCGACCACTTCCGTGTCGGGCATTGCCTGCAGGTCAGCGGTGAAGGTCGCGGCGATGCCACCCGTAGCCAGCACGCCCCAACGCACGGTCCTGCTCATGCCTGCCCCCAGGAAAAGGTCTCGACCACTCCGGCTGAGCTGAGAGCATAGAGGCGGATTCAACTATTTGGAGATGAGAATGCCGGAGACCGGCGTGAGCCGAGCTCAGCACGCAGACATATCGAATGCCACAGCCGGGACCGGGACCGGCTGGGGCACCGGTGCCGGGCCCGCCGCCACCGCCGCGGCCCGCCGCACCGCACTCCTCGTCACCCTCGTCCTCGGCGGTCTCACCGCACTTCCGCCGCTCTCCATGGACATGTACCTGCCGGCGCTGCCGGCGGTCACCGACGCCCTGCACGCCCCCGCGGCCACCGTCCAGCTCACCCTCACCGCCTGCCTCGCCGGAATGGCGCTCGGCCAGGTCGTCGTCGGACCGATGAGCGACCGTTGGGGCAGGCGCCGGCCGCTGCTCCTCGGCATGGCGGTCTACGTACTCGCCACCGCGATCTGCGTCTTCGCGCCCACCGCGGAACTCCTCATCGGCTTCCGCCTCCTGCAGGGCCTGGCCGGCGCGGCCGGCATCGTCATCGCCCGGGCCGTCGTCCGTGACATGTACGACGGCGTGGAGATGGCCAGGTTCTTCTCCACCCTGATGCTGATCTCCGGCGTCGCACCGATCGTCGCGCCGCTGATCGGCGGACAGGTGCTGCGGTTCACCGACTGGCGGGGCATCTTCGCCGTCCTCACCGTCGTCGGCGTCGTGCTCACCCTCGTCGTCTGGAAGTGGCTGCACGAGACGCTGCCGCCGGAGGAACGGCACACAGGCGGGATCGGCGATGCGCTGCGCACCATGCGCGGGCTCCTCGGCGACCGGGTCTTCACCGGTTACATGATCGCGGGCAGCCTCGCCTTCGCCGCGCTCTTCGCCTATGTCAGTGCCTCGCCGTTCGTGGTCCAGGAAATCTACGGTGCCTCGCCGCAGACCTTCAGCCTGCTCTTCGGTATCAACTCGATCGGCCTGATCACCGTCGGCCAGATCAACGGCAAGCTGCTGGTGGGCCGGATCAGCCTGGACAAGGCGCTCGGCTTCGGGCTCGGCGTCATCGTCCTTGCCGCGGTCGCGCTGCTGCTGATGACGTCCGGGGTTTTCGGCGAGGTCGGTCTGATACCGGTCGCCGCCGGGCTCTTCGTCCTGATGTCGGCGATGGGGCTCGCGATGCCGAACACCAATGCCCAGGCGCTCATGCGTACCAAGCACGCAGCGGGTTCCGCCTCGGCGCTGCTCGGCACGTCGTCGTTCCTGATCGGGGCCGCCGCCTCACCGCTGGTCGGGATCGCGGGGGAGGAGACGGCCGTCCCGATGGCGGTAGTCCAGGTGGTGTGCGCGGTCGGCGCGATGGCCTGCTTCCTGGCCCTGTGTCGACCCTGGCAACGGCAGTCGTAGAAGCTCGGGAACGACCCCGGAGTGTCCGGCGGATCACGGCCGGGGCCGCGACGCCCTAACGGGTGTCCCGTAATCCCTGGCGGGACACCCCTTAGAGCCTGTCGGGCGACCTCTGATCGGGCGGTCACGGCGTGGCACGCACGCTTCCGGCGTTGCCGAAATGCCCTAGTAGCTCCGCTACGAGGCCATCCCGGCGCCTTGGAATCGCACGCACCACGCCGCGTCCGCTCTCCGATCGAAGGTCACCCGACAGGCTCTTAGCGGGGCGCGCGCGGATAGCCGAGCAGATGCAGCCGGTCCAGCTCGTCCGTCCACCGGAACACGCCGACGCCTGCCTCCGCCTCCGTGCCCGGCAGCCGCACATTGGACGGCAGCCCCTCCGGGGTCCCCGTGACGACATCGACGGCGAACGGGCGGCCGCCGCCGTTCAGGGCGTCCGTCGCGTTGCGCACGTTCGTCGCGCCGTACGCGATGCCCTCGTCCGTGACGGAGGCCAGCGTCAGCCGCTTCGAACCGTCCGGCGCCTCCAGGCAGAAACCCTTCTTCGCCGTCAGGTCGAAAGCGAGGTTCCCGGCCACCAGATAGCCCCCCGAGGGCGACATGACGGCCTGCGGGTACTGGCCCGGCTTGATGGCCACCTTGTTGCACTCCACCGTGGCCACCGGTTTCCCCGTCTCCGCGTCGTGCACCGCCCACAGGTCATGGGTCTGCGCCAGGTTCTGCCCCTTGGCGAGCTGCCACTTGGCCAGCACCCAGCCGGGGGCCACGGTCGTCGGGATCCCGCTGGTGCGGTCGGTGTTCTTCGGGGCGACGTTCCGGCTGAACCAGCCGCCCTGCACCCAGAACTCCCGTGCCCCGCTCACCAGCAGGCCCTTCTTCGTCAGTCCGAACACCTCGGTGAGCTGCTTGCAGGACGGGCAGTCCTTCGGGTACTTCAGCGCCGAGGGAGCGATCTTCGAGATCTGTCCGGTCGCCGGGTCGACCACCACACTGGTCGTCCGACCGTCGCTGATCAGGATGTCGGGGCCGGAGGCGATCACGCTCGGTGCGGAGGACCACGGCACCTCGACGCGTCGCCGGGCGCCGTCCTTCACCTCGTACACATCGAGGGAGACGATCGTGTCGGCCGGGGTCAGCGCGTTCACGCCGACCTTTCCGTACGTCCAGGTGACGAAGTACTCCACGTCGTTCTTGGTGACCAGGAGCAGCTTCGGGGAGTGCTTCGAGGCCGGCGGCCGCCAGTTCTCGCCCTTCCAGCCCGCCCTCCCGGTCTCCGAGTCGATGGTCTCCAGCCGGTACTGGTGGTCGGCGACCCGCAGCAGATAGCCGAGGCGTCCCGTGGTCCGGGAGATCGCGTAGTCGGGGGAGGCGTTGACGAGCTCCCAGCCGCTTTGCGTGGTGTACGCGGGAGGAACCGTGAGCTGTGTCGCCGGGCCGGGACCCGTGGACGTCAGCACCGGTTTCGCCGGCTTGTCGGCGCCCTTCCGGTCCTGGCTGCCCCCGGCACCGCACGTGGCCAGCAGAAGCAGCAGAGCGAGCACGAGCACCCCGGCGACCAGAGTCAGGCGCACGATCTTCTGTCTCATGGTCCCCTCCGATGAGCAATCCTGGCGTCGCGCCGGTCAGCGTAGCAACTGGCCAGGATTTACCGGCAGTTCGGATCCGGCGCTGTTCCGCGAAGGTCCCGTGCCGGGCGACGGGGCGCGGGACGGGACAGACACCGGCCGGGGAACGGCCGGGGAACAACCGGTCGTATCCGCCTACAATTCGTCGGTGAACGTCACCCTCTCCACCGCGGAAGCCCTGCGCACGGCGCTGGCCGGACTCCTCGACGGGCTGCCGCCCAAGCAGGCCGCGCAGGCCGTCGACCGGCTCATCGCCAACTACCGGGGGACCACCCCCACCGATGCCCCGGTGCTCCGCGACCGCTCGGACGTCGCCGCGTACGCCGCGTACCGCATGCCCGCGACCTTCGAAGCGGTACGGTCCGCCCTCGCCGCCCTCCGTGAGGCCGCTCCGGAGTGGACGCCCGCCACGCACACCGATATCGGCGGCGGCACGGGTGCGGCGAGCTGGGCCGTCGCCGGGGCCTGGGAAGGCCAGCGGACCACCGTCCTGGACTGGGCCGAGCCCGCGCTCACCCTCGGCCGCGAGCTCGCCGAGGCCTCCGGCATCGAGGCCCTGCGCACCGCCGAGTGGCGGCGGGCCCGGATCGGTGCAGGACTGGAGCTCGACCCCACGGACCTGGTGACCATCAGCTACGTACTCAAGGAACTGACGGCGCAGGCGCGCACCGGGCTGGTCGACACCGCGGCGGCAGCCGCACAGGCCGTCGTGATCGTCGAGCCCGGCACCCCCGACGGTTACGCCCGCGTCATCGAGGCCCGCGACCGGCTGATCGCCGCCGGACTGACGGTTGCCGCCCCGTGCCCGCACAGCGACGCGTGCCCGATCGAGCCGGGCACCGACTGGTGCCACTTCTCGGCCCGGGTCAGCCGCTCCTCGCTGCACCGGCAGGTGAAGGGCGGCTCGCTGCCGTACGAGGACGAGAAGTTCAGCTATGTCGTGGCGACCCGCTTCGCCACCGAACCGGTACGCGCCCGGGTCACCCGCAAGCCGCAGATCCGCAAGGGGCAGGTGCTGCTGGACCTGTGCACCCGCGACGAGGCTCTGCAGCGCTCCACGGTCACCAAGCGGCACGGCGAGCTGTACCGGGCCGCCCGGGACATCGCGTGGGGCGACGCCTGGCCGCCGCCCCACGGCGAGGGTGACTAGTACCCCTGGCTCCGCAGCTCCTGCGTGCAGCACTTCACGCTGCCGCCGCCCTTGAGCAGCTCGCTCAGGTCCATCGGGACCGGTTCGAAACCGCGCGCCCGGAGCGGGTCGAAGAGGCCCGCGGCGCCCTGCGGCACCAGCACGTGGAGCCCGTCGCTGACGGAGTTCAGGCCGAACGCGGCGGCGTCCGCCTCCTCGGCGATCAGTGCGTCGGGGAAGAGCCGCCGCAGCACCGACCGGCTGCCCGGCGAGAACGCGCCCGGGTAGTACATGATCTCGTCGCCCGCCTCGTCGAGCACGCAGAGGGCCGTGTCCAGGTGGTAGTAGCGCGGGTCCACCAGATCGAGGCCGATCACCGGCCGGCCGAAGAACTCCTGCGCCTCGTCGTGCGAGAGCGGACTGGACCGGAAGCCGCGTCCGGCCAGGAGGTACGAGGAGGTGACCGCGAAGTCGCCCTCGCCCTCGTTGACGTGGTCCGGCTCATGGATCTCGGTGAAGCCGTGGTCCCGGAACCAGTCCCGGTGCGCCTCCGCCTCCGCGTACCGCTCCTGGTAGGCGAACCGGGCGCCCAGCACCCGCCCGTCGACGACGGTGGCGCCGTTCGCGGCGAAGACCATGTCGGGCAGATCGGGGCGCGGGGTGAGCAGCTCGACGGTGTGGCCGAGCGCACGGTAGCGGTCGCGCAGGTCCTCCCACTGGGCCTGCGCCAGCGGCAGATCGACCGGCTTGGTCGGGTCCATCCACGGGTTGATGGAGTAGGTGACCTTGAAGTGGGCCGGGGCGCACATCAGGTAGCGGCGCGGCGTGGCTGTACGGGGCGCCGGAGCAGTGGCTTCGCGGGGCAGGGGGACGGCGGCTTCACGAAGCGATGAGGATGTGGCTTCACGGGGCAATGAGGGCTCCTCACGGACGGCAGGGGTTGCCTGCAGGGTGCCGGGGCTCGCACGGGTCTGTGCGTGAGCTCATGGTGCGCCGTTCGGAGCTACCGCGCAGTGAACCGATCGGGTGGTTCCGCGGGATGCTCCGTAACGTCTATGGAGAGATACGGAGACGATACGTCTCGCCTCGTTCCGCTGCTGCCGTGACGGGCAAACGCGGACGCGCTCGTCGACTACGCCCTGCACGGTCTGGTCGCCCGCTGAGTCGCGCCGCGCGACACAGGCACCCCGAGCCGGCCACAGCCACGCCTGTCATTTTCGGACAAAAGATTGCAAAGAGCCCTGCTCGGGGCGTCAGTCGACGCCCCCGCTTCAGGACTCTGGCCACCCGGGGCGCAGGATGGTGGGACCATAGGGGCAGGGGCAACGCTGAGGTAAGGGGATAGATGGGCGCCGATTTCGGCCGTTCTCGCGGCACAGAGAGCAAGTTTTCCCAATGGCTGCGCCGGCGACCCAAACCGCAGCAGCGCGCGGTCGACGACACCGCCCGGGAGGCGCTGCTCCTGGCCGTCGCCGAGGCCGGAATGCCGATCGCGCCCGCCGCCCACCCGATCGGCTACCGATGTTCGTGCGAACGCATCGGCTGTCCCACTCCCGCCAGGCACCCCGTCTCCTTCGCCTGGCAGACGCAGTCCACCACCGACCGTGCCCAGATCGAGCGCTGGGCCCGCAGTCAGCCGCAGGCCAACTTCATCACCGCGACCGGCATGATCCATGACGTCCTCGACGTGCCGTTGACCGCGGGCAGTCAGGCACTGGAGCGGCTCATCACCGCGGGTATCGACGTCGGCCCGGTGGCCGTGTCCGGCGAGGACCGGATGCTCTTCTTCACCGCCACCCGCGGCACCCCCGAGGACGAGGACGAGTGGTGGCCCTGCGAGCTGGACTGCCACCCCGAGACCATGGACGAGCATCCGGGACTGCGCTGGCACTGCCGCGGCAGCTATGTGCTCCTGCCGCCCGCCCTGCTCCCCGGTGAGCTGGACGTGCACTGGGTCCGCGGGCCGGAGAACCCGCTGCCGGACCCACTGACGCTGCTGGAGACGCTCACCGACGCCTGCGCGCAGTACGCCGATGCGGCGGATCAGAGCGATTTCGACCACGGGTCGGTGGCCTGGCCGCTCGGTCGCTGAAGCCGGAGCGCGGGGTCAGACGAGCCCCGCGCCCCCGTCTCCCGGCTCACGGTCACCGGATCACGGGCACGGCTCCCGGGCCCACAGCGTTACGGCGTCACGAGCCCTTTGCCGCCGTGAGTCCCGGCAGCCGGCTCAGCATGATCACCTTGGCGCCGTTCGCGGCGCCCTTCTTCGGGACATACACCAGCTGGCTGGAGACGCGCTCCTTGGTGAGGGTGGTCTTCACCTCACCGGTCAGCAGCGCCTGCACATCCGCGTTGACCGGCGGACGCAGTCCCTTCGCCGCGGTCTGCTGCTCGAAGTGCTTGCTGCTGAAGAAGACCAGCGCCCCGCCGTCCTTGGTCTCCAGGCCGAGCGGACCGAACGCACCGCTGTCCAGCGGCTGGTCGATGTACTGGTACGAGAAGCCCGCGCGGCGGGTGGTCCTGCGCGCGTCCCGCCAGCCCGAGGTGGCGACCCCGGGGGCGAACAGGTCCGGCACGCCCTTCTGCAGATACTCCGTGTACTGGGTGCCCAAGTCCTTGGGCGCCACGGAGAGTTCACTGCTGTCCGTGGCCACCGGCCGGGCCCGCCCGTCGCCGTCCTTCGCGAAGGCGGGCACCGCGGCGGGCGCCACGACCGACAGATAGGCGGCCCGCCACCCGGCGTCGGGGCCGGACCGCAGGAAGACGATCAGCCAGCGGGTGTCCTGCTTCCCGCTGTCCTGGTCGCGGTTGGAATCGGTGTCCGCGACGAACCAGCGCGGCCAGCCTGCCTTCTTCGGGATGACATAGGTGGCGTCGGTCAGCTCCAACGGCCTCTGGCCGGCATTGCCGCCGGGGTTGTTCTTCTGCCGCGCCTTCAGGCCGGCCTGGTTGATCGCGCCGAGCGAACCGGTCACCCGGTCCGCGTCGAGCGCGGGATCGTAGGCCTTGTCCGCCGCGTTGTACGCGGCGGTGAAGTCCGCGAGGGCCTTCGCGGCCTCAGACTTCGTCGCCGCCGGTACGACTTCCAGCTCGCCGTGCACCGTCACGCACGCGCTCGCCGTCATGCTCAGCACTGTCGCTGCCGCGAGCCCCGTCGCCAGCCGAATCGGCCTCAGGCTTCTCATCCGTTGCTTTCTGCGCCTTCTGATCCGTCGCCCCCACTGACCGTCCGAACCCTACCGGGGCCAGGAACAGTGCGAGCGTGGGGATCAGATACAGCGCCCACACCGTGACTTGAAGAACGGTCGGGTCGGGCTGGAAGTTGAAGGTGCCCTTCAGCAGCGTGCCGTACCAGCTGTCCGGCGGAATCGTGGCGCTGATGTCGAACGCCCGGTTGTGGATACCGCCCAGGAACTCGGCCTCCTGCAGGTCGTGGACGCCGTACGCGAGCACACCCGCCGCGACGACCACCAGCATGCCGCCGGTCCAGGTGAAGAACTTCGCCAGATTGATCTTCAGCGCACCGCGGTAGAACAGCCAGCCCAGCACCACGGCGGCGGCGATCCCGAGGAACGCGCCGATCATCGGGTGCCAGCCGTCGCCCGCGGCGTGCACCGCGCGCCAGACGAACAGCGAGGTCTCGAGCCCCTCCCGGCCGACCGCGAGCAGCGCCGTCGCGACGAGCGCCCCGGTGCCCATCGCGAGCGCCGCGTCCAGCTTGCCGTGCAGCTCCTTCTTCAGATGCCGCGCGGTGCGCCGCATCCAGAACACCATCCAGGTGACCAGACCCACGGAGATGACCGACAGTGAACCGCCGAGCGCCTCCTGCGCCTTGAACGTCATCTCCTGCGAGCCGAATTCGAGACCGGCGCCGAACGCCAGGCTGACGACGACCGCGATGCCGACACCGACCCAGATCGGCAGCAGTTTGCTCTTGTTGCCGGTCTTCACCAGATAGGCGATGAGGATACAGACGACCAGGCTCGCCTCAAGGCCTTCGCGCAGGCCGATCAGGAAGTTGCTGAACACGTTTCGGTTCTCCTTTGTCCGCTTCGAGTCCCGTTACGAGAACAGCGCCCGGCCCCACCAGTCGTCCTTGTCGCGGACGCCCGGCGGGACGGCGAAGTGCGCCGAACCCACGTGCTGGATGTACTCGTTGAGTGCGTCGTGTGCCGCGAGGCGGCGCTGCAGCGGGATGAACGCCTTACGGACATCGCGCTGGTAGGCGAGGAAGAACAGCCCGGCGTCGAGCCGGCCCAGACCGTCCGTACCGTCCGTGAAGGAGTAGCCGCGGCGCAGGATCGTCGCACCGTCGTTGCTGTCCGGGTGGGCGAGCCGCACATGGGCGGTCGGCAGCATCGCCTTGAGGAACGGCTCGTCACGCTCCTTCGCCTTGCCCACCGGGGCGCCCTCGCCCTTGTCCCGGCCGAAGACGTCTTCCTGCTCCTGGAGCCCGGTCCGGTCCCAGGTCTCGATGTGCATGCGGATGCGCCGGGCCACCAGGTACGAACCCCCGGTCATCCAGCCCGCGTTGTCCTTCTCGCCGACCCACACATGCTTGTCCAGGGCCGCGGTGTCGGTGCCGGAGATGTTCCGGGTGCCGTCCTTGAAGCCCATCATGTTGCGCGGGGTCTGGGCGTCGGGCGTCGTCGAGGACGTCTTGCCGAAGCCCAGCTGCGACCAGCGGATCGCGGTGCGGCCCATGCCGATCCTGGCGAGGTTGCGGATGGCGTGCACCGCGACCTGCGGGTCGTCCGCACACGCCTGGACGCACAGGTCGCCGCCGCTGCGGGCCGCATCGAGATTGTCGCGGGGGAACTTCGGCAGATCGACGAGCGCCTCCGGGCGCCGGTCCTCAAGACCGAAGCGCCCCTTGGCGAACAGCGAGGGACCGAAGCCGATGGTGAGGGTGAGCCGGGACGGCTTGAGCCCCAGCGCCTCGCCCGTGTCGTCCGGCGGTGCTTCGGCGAGACCGCCGTACGCTCCGTCGCCGACCGCATGACCGGCCGTCATCCGCTCGGCCGCCCGCGTCCACTCCTTGAGCAGCGCGATCAGCTCGGCCCGGTCCTTCGTCGTCACGTCGAACGCGGCGAAGTGCAGCCTGTCCTGGACGGCGGTGGCGATACCGGCCTGGTGCACACCGTGGAACGGCACCGCGGCGCCGCTGTCCGCGGCCGGCACGGTATCGCTCTTCGTGCGCACCGCGGCGACAGCGCCACCGGCCGCGACCGCGCCGAGCGCCAGCCCGGCACCGCCCCAGCCGAGCAGGGCGCGGCGGGACGGAGCGCGGTCACCGGTGCCGGGGGCGGCCCCCTCGGTGGTGTCCGCGCCGGCGGTGTTCTGGGTCTCCTTGGACATGCCTGGTGCCTCCCCGTCCGTTACTTCGTCACCGCGGCAGCGAGCTGCGACAGCGGCTCGGCCAGGGCGTTGACGGCGTCCGAGAGTTCCTTGCGGTCCGCCTTGCCGACCTTCTCGTACGAGGTGAACTCGTAGGAGGTCTTGTCCGCGCGGTACTTGTCCAGCAGCGTGTTCAACGAAGCGAACTGCTTGTCCAGGGAGGCGGTCAGCGCCGGGTCGTTCTTCGACGCGATCGGCTTCAGCAGCTCGTACGACTTCTGCGCACCTTCGACGTTGCCCTTGAAGTCGATCAGGTCGGTGTGGCTGTAGCGCTCCTCCTCACCGGTGACCTTGCCGGTGGCTACCTCGTCGAGGAGCTCCTTGGCGCCGTTGGCCATCGAGGTCGGGGTGATCTCCGCCGTGCCGACCCGCTTCTGCCAGTCGAGCAGGTCCTTGTAGAGGACCGGGGCGAGAGCCTTCTCCTCGGCGCCGAGCTTCTTGTCGTGCCACAGCGCCTTTTCCAGCCGGTGCCAGCCGGTCCACTTCTGTCCGGCCTCCAGGCCGTCCTCGCGGAGGTCGACCTTCGGGTCGATGTCACCGAAGGACTCGGCGACCGGCTCGGTGCGCTCCCAGCCGATGCGGGACTCGGCGTACGCCTTCTTCGCGGCCTCGACGTCACCGGCGGCGACGGCGTCCGTGAAGACCTTTGCCTTCGGCAGGGTCTCGTCGGCCTGCGCCTGCACATAGGTGCGGAACTCGGTGACGGCCTTGTCCATCTCGGGGCTGCGCTTGGCCGCGGCGCCGCCGGTGACCTCGATCTTCTGCCGGTAGCCGGCGCCCTTCATGCCGGGCTTGCAGACGATGTCGTAGGAGCCGGTCTTGACCTCGGCCGTGATGGTGGCCTTGGTGCCGGGGCCGATGTTCTCGCGCTCGGCGGCGATGCGGGCATCCGGGAAGAGCAGGTAGACCTCGGTGACCTTGGAGCCCTTGTTCTCGACGGCCAGTTCGACGTGGCCGGCCGGGAGCTTCTTCTTGGACACCGTGCAGGAGTCGTCCTTCGCGACGACGCTCAGAGCGCCCTCGCCCTTGCCGTCACTCTTCTCGGCGCAGCCCGTGACGGCGGTCAGGGCTGCCACGGTGGCGGCAGCGGTGACTACGGAGAGACGAACGGCTCGCATACGGGCTCCACACAGGCAGAAGAGAGAACGGACTTGAACTGGACAAAGGCAGGGCAGGTGAGGCGAACCTAACTTAACCTAGGCTTACCTGACTGATGCCCACTCGTGCAGTGATTCAGCTCTCACTTGGGGCGTGGGGGAACGAGGTGATCACGGGCCTCCCATGGGCGACCCAAGAAAAGGTCAAGCAAGGGTCAAGCGGTCGGGTTCCGTTTCGGTGTGCAGGCCGAGAGCGGCGGCCGGCTTGTCGAGCAGCGGCGGGGCGCACTGCACCGGCGCCCGGGCCCGTTCGCCCCGGACGGCGCGGACGGCGATCGCCCTCGACAGGGCCGCCGAACTCCGGACTCCACAGGAGTCTTGGGCTCCTCGGGTGTCTCGGCCCGGCAGCCTGCCGGTCCGGCCCTGCGACGCGGCCGGCGCCTGCGCGGTGCTTGAATGCGCACGTGAATGACTTCGACGTACCCGCGGGCATCGACGTACTGCGGGTGTTCTGCGGCCCCGACGGCCGGCACGGCAACGCCCTCGGGGTCGTACGCGACGGGAGTGCGTACCCCGACGAGGCGTCCCGGCAGGCGCTCGCCGGACAACTCGGTTTCAGCGAGACCGTGTTCGTCGACGACCCCGAGCGGGGGCACATCGACATCTACACGCCGGGACTCCGGCTGCCCTTTGCCGGGCATCCGCTCGTCGGCACCGCCTGGCTGCTCGATCTGGAGATTCTGGAACTGCCGGTCGGGGAGATCTTCGCCCGCCAGGACGGTGAGTTCACCTGGATCACCGCACGCCCCGAGTGGGCGCCGCCGCGCACGCTGGAGCGCTACGCATCCGTCACCGAGGTCGAGGCGCTGACCGGACCGCCGCCCGGGGAGGGCTGGCTCTACGTCTGGGCGTGGGAGGACGAGGCGGCGGGGCGGGTCAGGGCGCGGGCGTTCCCGCGGCGCGACGACCGGATCGTGGAGGACGAAGCGACGGGCGCCGCGGCGCTGCTGCTCAGCGCGCAGCTGGGCCGCGCCCTCAACATCACCCAGGGGTGCGGCTCCCAGATCCTCACCGCACCCGCACCGGACGGCACGGTGGAGATCGGGGGCCGCGTCCTGCTGTCCACCCGCGGCTGAGAGCCTGTCGGGTGACCTTCGATCGGAAAGCGGACGCGGTCTGGTGCGTGCGATTCCAAGGCGCTGGGATGGCCTTGTAGCGGAGCTACTAGGGCATTTTGGCAACGCGGGAAGCGTGCGTGCCAGGGCGTGGCCGCCCGATCAGAGGTCACCCGACAGGCTCTGAGCGTCCGGCGGATCCTGGCCGGGACTTGGAGGAGCTCAGGCCGCTCACGTCTGCCGGGCGGGAGAACGCAGACCTCCGGGTCGCCGCGCGCTGGGCGGGAACGCCTCTCCCAGCTCCCGGAACACCGCCGCCCGGCGGGAAAGATCGCGTACGAGGGCTACGGAAGGGTGAGGATCTCCGCGCCCGTCTCCGTCACCACCAGCGTGTGCTCGAACTGGGCGGTGCGCTTGCGGTCCTTCGTCACCACGGTCCAGCCGTCGTCCCACATGTCGTACTGGTGCGTCCCGAGCGTCAGCATCGGCTCGATGGTGAAGGTCATGCCGGGCTGCATCACGGTGGTCGCGTGCGGGCTGTCGTAGTGCGGAATGATCAGGCCGGAGTGGAACGAGGAATTGATCCCGTGCCCGGTGAAGTCCCGGACCACGCCGTACCCGAAGCGCTTGGCGTACGACTCGATGACCCGTCCTATCACATTGATCTGGCGCCCGGGGCGGACCGCCTTGATGGCCCGGTTCAGGGATTCCTCGGTGCGCTCCACGAGCAGCCGGGACTCGTCGTCCACATCGCCGCAGAGGTAGGTGGCGTTGTTGTCGCCGTGCACACCGTTGATGTACGCGGTGACGTCGAGGTTCACGATGTCGCCGTCGCGCAGCACCGTGGAGTCCGGGATGCCGTGGCAGATGACCTCGTTGAGCGACGAGCAGAGCGACTTGGGGAAGCCGCGGTAGCCGAGCGTCGACGGGTAGGCGCCGTGATCGCACATGAACTCGTGGGCGACCCGGTCGAGTTCGTCCGTCGTCACACCCGGGGCGATGTGCTTCGCGGCCTCCGCCATCGCCTGCGCGGCGATCCGCCCCGCGATGCGCATGCGCTCGACGGTGTCGGCGTCCTGGATCTCCGGGCCGGTGTACGGGGTGGGAGCGGGCTTGCCCACGTACTCGGGGCGCCGGATGTTTCCGGGTACGGAACGGATGGGAGTGATCTCCCCTGGTACGAGGAGCGACTGGCCAGACATATCAGCGAGTCTAACCAGCGTGCTTGGGGCAGCATGGCCCCGAGGAAAGGAGTCGATGATGGCCCTGTTCAAGAAGCGCACGGTCGGCAAGCCGGGCGAGTGGTACTACTGCCTGGAGCACAAGAAGGTCGAGGAAGGTCCGGAGTGCCCGGCGAAGGACCGGTTCGGGCCGTACACCTCGCCCGAGGAGGCCCGGCACGCCATGGAGACGGCGCAGGAGCGGAACCTGGAGTGGGAGAACGACCCCAAATGGCACGACCGCTCCAAGCCCCCGGAGGCCGACGCGTAGGCCCGGCCCCGGGGCTCCGCCCCGGACGCCGTTTCTCACGCGCCGGAGGGGCTTGACTGTCCGGACGCCGGGTGACCGGATGCTTTCGCCTGCCGCCGCCGTTCGGCGTCCTCGTCCGTCCCGGAGTCGTACGTGAGCAGCTTCGGCAGCGCCGCCGCCAGCAGCGCGACCGAGGCCACGCACGCCACCCCGCCCGACCAGATCGCCGAGCGGGTGCCCGTCCAGCCCGCCATCGCGCCCGCCCGCACCTGACCCAGTTGCGGCCCGACGCTGTACGACAGCACCTCGATGCCCGCCAGCCGCCCGCGCAACTCCTCCGGGATGGTCTGGTTCCAGATCGTGGAGCGGCCGAGCCCGCTGAGCATGTCGCCCGCGCCCGCCGCCGCCAGGCAGCCCAGCACCAGCCACACATTGCTGAACCATCCTGCCGCGGCGATCGCCAGCCCCCAGGCGGCCGCACCGAAGACCACGAACAGCCCGTGCCGCCGCACCCGTGAGGTCCAGCCGCTCGTCAGCCCCAGCACCAGGGACCCGACCGACCCCGCCGCGTACATCAGCCCCAGCGACCACTCGGCGTGCAGCTCGTCCGCGAGGAACGGGAAGATCGTGTTCGGGAAGGCGAAGAACATCGCGGCCAGATCGATCGCGTACGTCCCCAGCAGCACCGGCCGGCTCCACGCGTACCGCGCGCCCTCCGCGATCCCGCGCAGCGACGGCTTCCGCGCGTGCTCGGCGGGCGGTGCGGGCGCCAGCCGCAGACACAGCAGCACGGAGAGGGCGAACGTGACCACCGTGACCGCGTACGCCGTGGCGTGCCCGGCATAGGCCACCACCAGACCGGCCACCGCCGGGCCCGTGATCGCGCCGAACTGCCAGCGCAGCGAGTTCAGCGCGGCGGCCGCTGTGAGCTGGTCGTGCGGCACGATCCTGGCCATCAGCGAGTCCAGCGCGGGCCGCTGCAGCCCGGCGAGCGCGGAGACGCCGCCCGCGACGAGATAGAGCGGCCAGAGCGCGGGGTCGGGCAGCGCGGCATTCGCCAGGAGGACGACGGCGAGCAGCCCCAGCCCCGCCTCGGTGCCCAGGATCACCTTGCGGCGGTCCGCGGAGTCGGCCAGTGCCCCGCCGTACAGACCGAAGACGACCAGCGGCACCAGCTCGACCGCACCCATCGCGCCGACGGCGAGCGGCGAACCGGTGAGCTCCTTGATCTGGAGCGGCAGCGCGATCAGCGCCATGAAGCTGCCGAAGTAGGTGATCAGGCCCTGGACCCACAGCAGTCGGAAGTCGGCCGAGGACCGCCAGGGCGAGAGGTCGGGCAGCAGCGCGGAGAGCCGGGCGGGCAGGGCGGAGGCGGAGGTCACGAAGGGTCATGGTCCGGTGCCGTACGTGCCGCCTGCAACCGGTTTTGGCCGCGGTGCGCGGCCCTTCACCACCTCGGTGGCGGCGGCGCGGTCAGCTGGTCGGCGAGCCGGGACAGCCGGTCCCGGAAGCCGCGCCGACCGCGCGGCGCCGGGGCGCTGTTCTCGCCGGCCGCCGCGCTCACCAGATGCTGCACGGTGTCCAGGTCCACATCGTCGGTGCCGGTCACCGCGAGCGTCTCATGGGCCAGTCCTCCCACCTCCGGGTCGCCGTCGTCCAGCGACAGCACCGTCGCCCCCGAACCAGCCGAACGGGGCCCTGACGGCCTCCCCCGAGTGACGGATGTCGCAGGAGGTCGACCTGGCCTTCCCTTCCCGAGCGGGCAGTAATGTCGGCGCCATGACTACGAACGACAGTGGCAGCGCGCCCAAGCCCCCTGCCAAGGACCCCTGGGACCTTCCCGACGTATCCGGGCTGACCGTCGGTGTGCTCGGCGGCACCGGTCCGCAGGGCCGCGGGCTCGCCTACCGGTTCGCCCGCGCCGGGCAGAAGGTGATCATCGGCTCGCGCGTCGCCGACCGCGCCCGGGCCGCCGCCGACGAGCTGGGCCTCGGCGTCGAGGGCGCGGACAACGCCGACTGCGCCCGGCGCAGCGACGTCGTGATCGTCGCCGTGCCGTGGGAAGGCCACGCCAAGACCCTGGAGTCGCTGCGCGAGGAGCTCGCCGGGAAGCTCGTCATCGACTGTGTCAACCCGCTCGGCTTCGACAAGCAGGGCGCGTACGCCCTGAAGCCCGAGGAGGGCAGCGCCGCCGAGCAGGCCGCCGCCCTGCTGCCCGGTTCCCGGGTCACCGCCGCCTTCCACCACCTCTCGGCGGTACTGCTCCAGGACGAGGCGATCGAGGAGATCGACACCGATGTGCTGGTGCTGGGCGAGGCCCGCGCCGACACCGACCTCGTCCAGGCGCTCGCCGGCCGGATCCCCGGCATGCGCGGCATCTTCGCGGGCCGGCTGCGGGGCGCCCACCAGGTCGAATCGCTCGTCGCCAACCTGATCTCGGTCAACCGCCGCTACAAGGCGCACGCGGGCCTGCGTACCACCGACGTCTGAGCCGGCGGACGCCCACGGCCGCACCCCGCGGAGAGCGGAACGGGGCATGAGGGACACTGGACGGGACCGTGCACCGCCCCCGGACAGGAGCTGCCCCCCATGCCCCGCCTCGCTCTCTACGCCCTCGCTGTCTGCGTCCTCGCCGTCGGTGCGGCCGTGGCCTCCTTCGTCCAGGGCAGCTGGCTCGGGATCGTCTGGGTGCTGATGGCCGGGCTCTCGTCCAACATGGCGTGGTACTACCTGCGCAAGCAGCGCGCCGGGACCGCGGGCTGAGGGCTGTCCTCGGGGGACAGCCCTCAGGGCCTGTCGACGGCGCAGTCCGGATTCGCCGTGCTCCAGAACTGGTAGGCGTCGCGTCCGCAGTACGTCCTGAACTCACTCACGCCCAGTGACCGCAGCAGGCTGTGGATCGCGTCGAAGAACACGTGGTTGATCTCCGGGATCCACAGCACGCCGAAGACCGCGATCAGTCCGAACTGTGCGAACGGCTCCACCTGGCGGCGGATCCGGTACGACAACCAGGGCTCGATCACCCCGTACCCGTCCAGGCCGGGGACCGGCAGGAAGTTCAGGATCGCCGCGGTGACCTGGAGCAGTGCCAGGAACGCCAGCGCGTACCGGAACTCCCTCGGGACCCCGTCCAGGGCGTGCAGCCAGAACGGCGCCGTGCAGACGAGCGCGAACAGTACGTTCATCAGCGGGCCCGCCGCCGAGATCACGCTGTGCTTCCAGCGGCCGCTGATCCGGCCCCGCTCGATGAAGACCGCGCCACCGGGCAGGCCGATCCCACCCATGATCACGAACAGTACCGGCAGCACGATGCTCAGCAGCGCGTGCGTGTAGGCGAGCGGGTTGAGCGTGAGATAGCCCTTCTCCCCGATCGAGATGTCCCCGCTGTGCAGCGCGGTGCGGGCGTGCGCGTACTCGTGCAGACAGAGCGAGACGACCCACGCCGCCGTGACGAAGAGGAAGACCGCGAGCCCCGGGGGATACCCGAAGTCCGTCCACACCGCCCAGCCCGATACCGCCATGACGGCGACGATCCCGAGAAAGACCGGGCTGACCCGCCGGTCGCTCCGGGCTGCTGCAGTGGTCATCAGCGGACTCCAGGTGGCTGGGTGCGGGGAGTGCGTCGGAGCAGGCGCGAGCCCCGACCGTACCGGTGGCACGGAGGAAACGTCTCGCGCCGACGCGGTGGTTCCGGACAGGGTGGGGACACGGCGAGCAGGGCGCGCACCACACGGACTGCGCGCACCGCGGAGCGAGACCTCCCTCGGACAGGGGAGCAGTCAAGGAGAATAGGCGCGTGCGCTACAGCATCCTCGGCACCACACAGGCACTCCACGACGACGGTACGGCCGTCGTCATCGGTGGGGCGCGGCTGCGCGCCCTGCTGACCGTTCTCGCGCTGCGCCCCGGCCGTACCGTCCCGGCCACCGTCCTCGTCGACGAGGTGTGGGACGGCGATCCGCCCGCCGACGCGGTCGGTGCCCTGCAGGCGCTCGTCGGCCGGCTCCGCCGTGTCCTCGGCCATGGGGCGATCACCTCGGCGGAGAGCGGCTACCGGCTCGCCGCCGACCCGGACGCGGTCGACCTGCACCGCTTCGGGCGGCTCGCCGGGGACGGTACGCGCGCACTGGAGGAGGGCGATCCGGCGAAGGCCGTGGCGGTCCTCGACGACGCCCTCGCACTCTGGCGCGGACCGGTTCTCGCCGATCTGCCGGACCGGGGCGCCGCCGCCGCCCGCTGGACGGCCCGCCGCATGGACGCCCGCCGCGCCAGGCTGACCGCGTCGCTGGCGCTGGGCCGGGCCGATGAGGTCCTGCCCGAACTGGTCGCGCTCTGCGCGGACCACCCGATGGACGAAGCGCTCCAGGCGCTGCGGCTGCGGGCGCTGCGGGACGCCGGACGTACGGCGCAGGCGCTGGCGGCGTACGAGGAGGTGCGCACCGTGCTCGCCGAGCGCCTCGGCGCCGACCCGGGCCCCGAACTGCGCGCACTGCACGCGGAGTTAATCCGCCAGGAGCCGGTGCGCAGACCGCCGAACCGGACGCCGGGACAGGTGCCGGACGGTGCCGCGGACCGGACGCCTGCCCCGGGCCGGGCGCCCGCTCAGGTCCCCGTGACGGAACCGGCCCGCACCCCCGCCCTCCACGCCCACGGCAACCTGCGCGCCAGGCTCACCAGCTTCGTCGGGCGCGAGGACGACATCGTCGCCCTCCGTGACGACCTCGCGCAGGCCCGGCTCGTCACCCTTCTCGGGCCCGGCGGCGCGGGCAAGACCCGGCTCTCCCAGGAGGCAGCCGAATCCGTCGCGCCCGCCTGGCCGGACGGTGTCTGGCTGGCCGAGCTCGCCCCCGTCGACGACCCGGAATCCGTGCCCGAAGCCGTACTGACCGCGCTCGGTGCCCGCGAGACCGTGCTGCGCGGCGCCGGTGCCGAAGAGCTCCGGGCCGCCGAGCGCGGCGCGGGCGACCCGCTCGTCCGGCTCACCGAGCACTGCTCCCGGCGCAGCATGCTCCTCCTCCTCGACAACTGCGAGCACGTCATCGAGGCCGCCGCCGCGCTCGCCGACCATCTGCTCGCCCACTGCCCGGACCTCACCGTCCTGGCGACCAGTCGCGAACCACTCGGCGTACCCGGCGAGTTCGTCCGCCCCGTCGACCCGCTGCCCGACCCGATGGCGCTGCGTCTGCTCGCCGACCGCGGCGTCGCCGCGAAGCCGGGGTTCCGGACCGACGCGGACGAGGAGACCGCGGCGGCCGCCGCCGAGATCTGCCGCCGGCTCGACGGACTGCCGCTCGCCATCGAACTCGCCGCGGCCCGGCTGCGCATGCTCAGCCCGCGCCAGATCGCCGACCGGCTCGACGACCGGTTCCGCCTGCTGACCAGCGGGGCCCGTACCGTGCTGCCGCGCCAGCAGACGCTGCGTGCCGTCGTCGACTGGTCCTGGGATCTTCTCGACCCGTCCGAACGCGCCGTCCTGCGCAGGCTGTCGGTCTTCGCCGGCGGCTGCACGCTCGGTGCGGCCGAAGCGGTCTGCGCGGACGGGTCGCAGGACGCGCGCGAGGTCGCCGGACTGCTCGGCTCACTCGTCGACAAGTCCCTCGTCGTCGCCGCACCCGCCGACGACGGCGAAATGCGCTACCGGTTGCTGGAGACCGTCGGCGAGTACGCCGCCGAGCGGCTCGACGAGGCCGGGGAGCGGGCCACCGCCGAGCGGCACCACCTGGTGCACTTCCGGGAACTGGCCCGTACCACCGACCCCGAACTCCGGGGCGCCGGACAGCGGGCCGCCATCGACCTCCTGCAACGTGAGTACGAGAATCTGCGCACCGCGCTGCGCCACGCCGTCGCCGCCCGCGACGAGCAGGAGGCGCTCTGCATGGTGCTCTCGCTCTCCTTGTACTGGCAGATGCGCAACCTGCGGGCGGACGCCCTGCAGTGGGCGGACGCCGCCGCCGCGCTGGGCCCCGACCCCTTCACCTCACCCGCCACCCCCGCACCGTCGATCCACGAACGCTGCACCGACGCGCCGCCGCCCATGTCGTCGGAACTGCTCCAGGAGGCCAGGCGCGAGGTGGCGCTGGTCCAGCTGGTCAGCATGGATCACGCCATGGACGAATGGACCAACGAGGCGAGCATGGCACGGCTCCGGGTCATCGCCGACACGTATCACGCGGGCCAGCCGCAGACCTGCCGCGCTCCGGCATCGCTCTGGTTCTTCGCGGTCATGCTCACCGGGGACATGGGCGAGCTGCGCGAGCTGCTGGACGAGACGGTCCGCTCCTGCCGCGAGCTGGGCTACGACTGGGAACTGGCCGCCGCGCTCCAGATGCGTGCCAATGTGCTGGCCAACCGCCCCAGTTGGTCGGACGAGGCGCGCATCGACGCCGACGAGAGCCTGGAGATCTTCAGCCGGCTCGGCGACGACTGGGGCGCCGCCGAATCACTCTCCTCGCGGGGCGAGGCGAACGAGCGGCGCGGCGAATACGCCCGCGCGGCCGAGGACTTCCTGGCCGCGATCGGCTATGCCGAGAAGCTCGGCGCGCAGTCCCAGGTGGCGGTGCTCCGTACCCGCTACGCCTCGGTGCTCACCGAGCTCGACCGCGGCGCGGAGGGCGAACGGATCCTGCGGGACGTGCTCACCCAGGGACCACAGGCGGGCCACGAGGCGATGCTCATAGCCCGGCTCTTTCTCGCCATGTGGCTGGGCCGCTCGGGCCGGACGGCCGAGGCCCGCGAGCAGATGCTCGCCCTGCGCGACCACTTCCGCTCGGAGACCATGGCCATCTTCGACGGCTTCGTGCTGGGAGGCATGGCCTGGCTGGACAACCAGGAGGGACTGTACGCCGACGCGCTGGCCCGCGGCAGGACGGCGCTGGCCCGGTCCGGTGACCGGCTCTCGCAGATGGTCGCGCCGCAGATGGCCGTCATCCATCTCGTCACCGTGGCCAGGGCCCTGGCCGGACTCGGCGACGAACGGGCGGCCGGGCTCGCCGCACGGCTGCTGGGCGCGGGCTCGCGACTGCTGCCGGCCGGACATGTGCCGACGTCGATGGAGCGGGACAACTTGGCGCGGGCAAAGGCCCTGGCCTCGACGGTCCTCGGCGAGGCCGCGTACGACTCCGCATACGCCGAGGGCGACGGCCTCGTACTGGAGGAGGCCGTCGCCCTGGTCGACGCGTACCGGGAGTGAACCGGAGGGCCGCGTCAGGTCCTCTTGCGGAACTTGGCGACCGCGAGCGGCGCCGTCACCAGGGTGATGGCCGCGGCCCAGCCGAGCGTCAGCCACACCGAGTGGGCGACCGGTCCGCCCATCATCAGCCCGCGTGCCGCGTCCGCCAGATTGGACAGCGGGTTGTAGTCGGTGAACGCCTGGAGCCAGCCGGGCATCGTCGCGGTCGGGGCGAAGATCGAAGAGCCGAACTGCATCGGAAGGAGCACCAGCATCCCCATTCCCTGAACCGCCTGGGCCGTCGGCAGCGACAGTCCGAGCAGGATGAAGATCCACATGATGGCGGCGCCGAACGCCGCCGACAGACCGACCGCTCCGAGCAGACCGAACACCGAGGTCTTCAGCTCCATGCCGAGCAGAAAGCCCATGCCCAGCAGGATCGCCGTGGCGACCATCATCCGGGCCAGCTCGACCAGGATCTTCGCGATGAGGACCGAGGAGCGGGCGATCGGCATCGTCCGGAACCGGTCCATGACTCCCTTTCGGAAGTCGTCGTTGACACCGGTGCCGACCGCCATGGCGATGTTCATGCCCATCATCGCCATCAGGCCGGGCACCACGTAGTTGATGTACGTCTGCCGGTCGCCGCCCAGGCTCGCGCCGACGGACCCGCCGAAGACGTACACGAACAACAGGATGAAGATGACCGGCATCAGGAGCACATCGAACATCGACTCCGGATCCTTCTTGATCTGGAGCAGATTGCGCCGCATCAGCGCCCCGATGTGCCGCATGTTGCCGCGCAGCCCGATCCGGCCCTCGCCGCCGGCCGCCCTCGGCCGAGGGGAAGCGGTGGCATCGGCGGGGGCGGGTTTCAGAGTCGTCGTACTCATGCCGCGACCTCCTCGGGGATCGTGTCGGTGACGGAAGAACTCTTCTCGCCGGTGATGGCCAGGAAGACCTCGTCCAGGCTGGGCAGCGCGGTGGCGACGTGCGCCAGCGAGAAGCCCCGGGTGCCGAGCAGGCCGATGACGGCGGTCAGCTGTTCGTCGCTGAGGATCGGTACGTACAGCAGTCCCTCGTCCGGGACGGCCTGCGCGCCCGCGACCCCGTCGAGTCCGGCCTCCCTGAGCGCCTGCGCCATCGCGGGCAGCTGCGCCGGGTCCGAGGGCCGGATCTGCAGGGTGCGGCCGCCGACCTTCGCCTTGAGCTCGTTCACCCCGCCACTGGCGATGATCCTGCCCTTGTCGATGACGGTGAGTTCATTGGCGAGCTGCTCGGCCTCTTCCATGTACTGGGTGGTGAGCAGGACGGTCGCCCCCTCCGCGACCATCCGCTGCACCTCGTCCCAGACCTCATTGCGGGTCCGGGGGTCGAGCCCCGTCGTCGGCTCGTCCAGATAGAGGACGGCCGGGCTGCCGATCATCGAGGCGGCCAGGTCGAGCCGGCGCCGCATGCCGCCGGAGTAGTCCATCGCGGCACGCTTGGCCGCGTCGGTCAGCGAGAACCGCTCCAGGAGCTCGTCGGCCCGGGACCGGGCGGTCTTGCGCGGCAGATCGAGCAGACGCCCGATCATGTAGAGGTTCTCCCAGCCGGAGAGCTTCTCGTCGACCGAGGCGTACTGGCCGGTCAGGCCGATGATGCGGCGCAGCTGCCGCGGCTGCTTCACCACGTCGTAGCCGGCCACGGTGGCGTGTCCGGCATCGGGAACGATCAGCGTGGACAGGCAGCGTACGAGGGTGGTCTTGCCGGCGCCGTTGGGGCCGAGCACACCGAGGACGGTGCCCTCGCGCACGTCGAGGTCCACGCCGTCCAGAGCCTTGGTCGAGCCGTAGTGCTTGACCAGCCCCCGCACCTCGACGGCGTTGCCGCCGCTCCTGGGGTTCTTGTCGATTCGCGTCATGTCCACCATGGGACCACCCGCCACCGACAGCCCACCGACATCCTGCCGACAGGGCCGCCTGCAGAACGCCTGCAGTGGCCGGCACACGCCGACAGCCCGCCGATGGGGGAAGCCGGCGGGCCGTCGTTGTGCGGGCAGTGACCGGTGATCCCCCGGAGGGGACCGGGCATGTCCTGGGGCCTCTTGTTCGGAACGCCCTGGGAAGGCCCTGGGAAGGCCCTAGTGGAAGGTGTGCTCCGGCTGCGGGAACGTGCCGCCGACGACCTCGTCCGCGAACTCCTTCGCCGCGTCACCGAGCACCTTGCGCATGTTCGCGTACTGCTTGGTGAAGCGCGGCACCTTACCGCCGGTCAGCCCCACCATGTCGGTGTAGACCAGCACCTGGGCGTCGGTGTCGGGACCGGCGCCGATGCCGACGGTCGGGATGTGCAGACTGCGGGTGATCTCGGCGGCGACCTCGGCCGGTACGAGCTCCAGGACGACGGCGAACGCCCCCGCGTCCTGTGCCGCCTTGGCGTCCCTGATCAGCCGGTGGGCGGCCTCGTCGCTGCGGCCCTGCACCCGGTAGCCCATGGTGTTCACGGACTGCGGCGTCAGGCCGAGGTGCGACATGACCGGGATGCCGGCCGAGACGAGCAGCTCGGTCTGGGGGAGCGACCGCTCGCCGCCCTCCAGCTTGACCGCCCCGACGCCGGACTCCTTGACCAGCCGGGTGGCGTTGCGCAGGGCCTGGACGGGCCCTTCCTGGTACGCCCCGAAGGGCAGGTCGCCGACGATGAGGGCGCGCTTGGTGCCCCGTACGACGGCGGCGGAGAGGATGGCGATCTCGTCCATCGTGACGGGCACGGTGGTTTCGTAGCCGAGGTGACAGTTGCCCATGGAGTCGCCGACGAGCATGACCGGGATGCCGGCCTCGTCGAAGACGGACGCGGTCATCGCGTCGTAGGCGGTGAGCATGGGCCACTTCTCGCCGCGCTCGGTGGCGGCGGCGATGTCGTGGACGGTGATGCGGCGAGTGCTCTTGCCTCCGTACAGCGCCTTGCTGCTGTCGGTGGGAACCCCCGCGGGGGTTGCGGGCTGGTTCTGCGCAGCCTGAAGCGTCATTGTCAACGGCTCCTTCGTCATCTCGAGGCGCCCTGACGGCGTCCCCGGATCCCGTCCATGGTGGCATCCCGGGCCGTCCACGGGAAGTGGGCACGACTGGGCAAAGACTTTCCAATACGAGACGGTCTCGTATCGAAATGAGATACGCTCGCCGCCATGTCGATACCCTCCGGCCCCCCGGCCGCCGTGCCCCGTGTTCCCGAGGCGATCCACCGCCGCCGTTGGGTGATCCGATCCTGATGAACGTCTTCGAGCGCGACGAGCAGCCCAAGGCGATCGGCATCTGGGCCGGCAGCGTCGGCCTGGGCATCGCCATCGGCCCGATCACCGGCGGACTGCTGCTCGAACACTTCTGGTGGGGGTCGATCTTCCTGGTCAACGTGCCCGTCGTCGTCATCGCGCTGATCGCGATGGCGGTGCTGGTGCCGGACTCCCGGGACCCGAAGCCGGGCCGGATCGACCCGCTCGGCGTCCTCCTCTCCATCGTCGGTCTGGTCCTGCTGGTGTTCGGCATCATCCGCGGCGGCGAACTTGCCGACTTCGGCGACGCCGTCGTGCTCCTCTCGATCATCGGCGGTCTCGTCGTCCTGGCCGGATTCGTCTGGCACGAGAAGCGCAGCAGCCACCCGGCCATCGACATCACGTACTTCAAGAACGGCGCGTTCTCCGCCGCCGTCGCCGCTGTGGCGCTGGTCTTCTTCGCGCTGATGGGCGTGACCTTCTTCTCCGCCTTCTACCTGCAGAGCGTGCGCGGCTACAGCGCCCTGCAGTCCGGACTCCTGATCGTGCCGCTGGCCGCCGCGCAGATGATCTTCGCGCCGCGCGCCCGGCTGGTCGTCGAGCGGTTCGGCTCCCGTGCGGTGTGCACCGTCGGCATGCTGCTGGTCGCGGTCGGACTGTCGGCGTTCGCACTCTTCGACGCCACTACACCCGTCTGGGTGATGTGTCTGGTCTTCTTCGTCCAGGGCACTGGCATGGCACATGTCATGCCGCCCGTCACCGTTGCCGTGATGCAGGCGCTGCCGCGCGAGAAGGCCGGTTCCGGATCGGCGATCAACAACACGTTCCGGCAGGTCGGCGGGGCGCTCGGGATCGCCGTCCTGGGCTCCGTGCTGTCCACCGTCTACCGCGGTGACATCGAGGGCCACCTCGGTACGCTCCCGGCCGCGGCCAGGGGCGCGGCGGGGGAGTCGATCGAGGCGACCCTCGGCATCGCGGAGAAGCTCGGTCCGGCGGGCGCTCCGCTGGTCGGCGCGGCCAACGACGCGTTCGTCAGCGCCATGCACGTCACCGCACTCGGCTCCGCGTGCGTCGCCCTGATCGGTGCGCTCGTGGTCGGAATCTTCCTGCCGGGCAAGCCGCCCGCCGGGCAGCGGTCCGAACAGGGCGACGACGACCGGGCCGTGCCCGCGGGCGCGCGCCGATGACACCATGACGGCCACGGGCCCGGACGGCTGACAAGCCCCGCCCCGGTCACCCCGGACACACCGGGCCGACCGGGGCGGGGAGCAGGACACCGCCCGGTCGGTGAGAATCGGGACAGGGACCGTACGGGCGCGGCGAAGAGGTGGAGCCAGGTGCAGGCGCAGGACGAGGACCGGGAACCGCGGCGCGGCCGACCGCGCAGTGCGGCGGCGGAGCGGGCGATCCTGGACGCCGTCGTCGAACTCCTGGAGGCCGGCGAACCGCTCGCCGGGCTGTCCATCGAGCGCATCGCCCGGACCGCAGGCGTCGGCAAGGCCACCATCTACCGGCGCTGGAGCGGCAAGGAAGAGCTCTTCGTCGATGTGCTGCGCGACATCGAACCCCCGGAACCGAAGATCTCCGGCACCGCCGGGCTCAGCGACCTCCGCGTGATGCTGGAGTCGCTGCGCAGGCGCGGACTCGCCCAGCGCACCTCGGTTCTCCTCCACAACGTCTTCGCGCAGATGAAGAGCCACCCCAAGCTGTGGGCCGAGTACCAGTGCACGGTGACAGCACCGCGCCGGGCCGCGATGGTGGCGGCCGTGCGGCGGGCGGTCGAAGCGGGCGAACTCCGGGCGGACCTGGACGTGGAGCTGATGGACGACCTGTTCGTCGGTCCCATGCTCGTACGGACCGTTCACCGGCCCGACGCGCCACTGCCGGAGGACCTCGCCGAACGGATCATCCGCACGCTGGTCGAGGGCCTGGCGCCGCGCCGGGCTCCCGACACCACCCCGGTCCCCGCCCGGACAACCGCCCCCGCCACCCTTCCGTCCGGCAAAAGCGCAGGCCAGGCATGACACGCCCGGCTCTGCCCGAGTGTGAGCGTTGTGTCACAACGCACCACAAGATCCCTCCGGCCGGAACTCGCCGGACCGCGTCCTTCGTCCTCGTGGCAGTACGGCCGTCCTGGACGGCAGGAAAGACGTCGCTCATCGCCTAGGGTCGGGGAGCGCGGCGATGGGTACGGCGAAGCAGTGAGGACAGCGCAATGGTGCAGGCGTACAGGGCGGACACCGGGAACGGCAGCGCGGGACCGCAGCGCACCGGGTCCCGCTTCCGGAACCTGCGCGACAGATGGACCAGTGACAACGGGATGTGGCGGCGCGGCATCGTCCTCGCCGCCTGCGCGGTACTGCTCACCCTCGTGATGGTGTTCCACGCGGATATCCCGAACACCATCGGCAACCTCGGCAGCCTCAGCGAGACGTTCCTGCCGTGGATCGGCGTGTTCGTCCCGCTGCTGATGATCCTGGGCCTGGTGCGTCGCTCGGCGACCGCGCTGATCGCCCTGCTGCTGCCGGTCGTGGTCTGGCTCAACCTCTTCGGCGGGCTGCTCACCGACAAGTCGGGCAGTGGCGGCGACCTCACCGTGGCCACCCACAACGTCAACGCCGACAACCCCGACCCCACGGGCACCGCCCGGAAGGTCGCGGGCTCCGGCGCCGACATCATCGCCCTGCAGGAGCTGCCGAGCGGCCAGGTGCCGACGTACGAGGCGGCGCTCGCCGACCGCTTCCCGTACCACTCGGTGCAGGGAACCGTCGGCCTGTGGAGCAAGTACCCGATGAGCGCCACCCGGCCGGTCGACATCAAGATGGGCTGGACCCGGGCGATGCGTTCCACGGTGACGACGCCCAAGGGTGAGGTCGCCGTCTATGTGGCCCATATGCCGTCCGTACGGGTCAAGCTGCACGCCGGATTCACCGCCAACCAGCGCGACGAAAGCGCGGACGCCCTGGGCGAGGCCATCGCCCACGAACGCCTCGGCAAGGTGATCCTGCTCGGTGACCTCAACGGCACGATGAACGACCGCTCGCTCAACGAGGTCACCTCGCAGATGCGGTCCACCCAGGGCGCGGCCGGCGACGGCTTCGGCTTCAGCTGGCCGGCGTCGTCCCCGATGGCCCGGATCGACCAGATCATGGTGAAGGGGGTCGAGCCGATGTCGTCGTGGACGCTCCCGGCGACGGGCAGCGACCACCTCCCGATCGCCGCCCGCGTCGAACTCTGAGATCTGCCCCGTCGGGGGCTTGCGCGGGGTGCGAAGGGGGCGTGGGGGTCGCGGATATTATTGCCACCCGTGTCCATAAATACTGCACTCATCGAGTGGAGCTTCTCTGTCGTCGAACGGCGTGCGGATCAGCTGAGCAAGTACTTCTACGCCCACCTGTTTCACCACAACCCTGGCGTCCGCCACATGTTCCCGGAGCAGATGGACGAGCAGCAGGACCGGCTCTTCGCCGCCCTCACCGCGGCAGCCAAGAACGCCGCGGACCCCGAAGCCCTCGTGGCGTACCTGCGCCCCCTCGGCTTCGACCACCGCAAGTTCGATACCCGTCCCGAGCACTACCCGGCCGTGGGCGCCAGCCTCATCGCGACGCTGAAGGTGTTTGCCGGCGATGCCTGGACGCAGGAGATCGAGGAGGCGTGGGTCGCGGCCTACGGCCTCATCTCGCAAGTGATGATCGCTGCGGCCGAAGAGGTCCCCGCGTCGACGCCCCGCTGGTGGGACGCGGAGGTCGTCCACCACGAGCTGCGCACCGATGACATCGCGGTTCTCACGGTGCGCCCGCACCTTCCCTATCCCTTCGAGGCCGGTCAGCACGCCGCGCTGACCGTGCCCGAGGTGCCCCAGGTCTGGCGCCCGTACTCGATCGCCAACGCTCCGCGCATCGACGGCACCCTGGAATTCCATGTGCGCCGCATCGAGCGCGGCCGACTGAGCACCGCACTGGTGGACCGGGTCCGCTCCGGAGGCAGCGTCCGTCTCGGCCCCGCGACCGGCAGCATGACCCTGCCGCCCGATTCCGGTCATGGTCTGCTGTGCGTGGCCGGGGGTACCGGCTGGGCGCCGGTGAAGGCGATCATCGAGGCGGCCGCGGCCCTGCCCCGGCCGGGCGAAGTGAGGCTCATCCTCGGCGCCCGCACCGAGCGCGAGGTCTACGACCTCGACGGCCTGGAGCGGCTGGCCAAGACGTACGACTGGCTGGACGTCACAGCGGCGCTGCCACCGGAGGGCGGGGAACCGGAGGACGCCGACGCCGAACTGCTGCGACAGGTCGGTGAGTACGCCCGTAACCGACCTGGCCGCCAGGTCTACGTCAGCGGACCCTCGGGCATGGTGCGCGCTGTCGAGACGCGGCTCGGGGCGCTCGGCTTCGATCCTGACCGCATACGCCGCGACGCCTACATCCACCAGCACGGCACCGACGGGCCCACGTCCCCGGCGGAGTGGTTCCTGAGCAAACGCGACATCCCATGGATTCACTCCCGGTAGACGCGAGGGATGTCGCCGCTCACCCCGACCCGCGCCACCGATGGTGATCGGCAGCGATCGCCGCCCGCGTCGAACTGTGACACAGCGGTCCGGTTGCCTCCGGGCCCGGACCGGCCGGGCACGGCCCGGGGGCCTCAGAGCCTGTCGGGTGACCTCTGATCGGGCGGCCACGCCCTGGCACGCACGCTTCCCGCGTTGCCGAAATGCCCTAGTAGCTCTTTCCCCAAGCTCTCAGCTTCGTTCGAGCAGGGGAGACCCCATCCGAGGAGCTTCCAGCGCCTTGGAATCGCACGCACCAGACCGCGTCCGCTTTCCGATCGAAGGTCACCCGACAGGCTCTCAGTCCTGCGCGGGTCGGGCGTCGGGAAGGGCGAGTCTGCCCGTACGGGCGAGGAAGACGACCAGGGCGGCCATGGCGATCCAGCCGGGCCAGCCCGCGAGGCTCATCTGCAGCGGCTTCAGCGGGGCGTCCGGCTCGGCGAATTCCTTGACCATGCTCATGCTGGCCGTGCTGACGAAGGCGTGGCCGACGACCGCCGGGATCACCGATCCGGAGGCCAGTCGCAGCCAGGTGAACACCGGCAGCGCGAGGCCGCAGCTCACCAGCATGGCGGGCACGGCGACGTACCAGGGCTGACCGGGATACTGCCCGCCCATCAGCAGGGTCGGCAGATGCCAGAGCGCGAAGGCGGAACCCGTGCCCAGATAGGCGGTCAACGGACGTGTGCGCCCTTTCCCGTAAGCCAGCCGGGGGAGCAGGTAGCCCTGCCAGCCCAGCTCCTCACCGAAGAACAGCGGCAGGGCCAGCAGCATCTGCACGAGCGCCGTCCCGGCCCAGGCGGTCGTGCCGCTCCAGCTCGCACCGGCGAAGGGATAGACGCCCGCCGCCGTGCCGATGGCGAGCGTGACGACGCTGAGACCGGCGGGGACCAGGACGGCCGTCAGCAGCCACCGCACCGCGTGGGACCACGGTTTCGGGAAGCGCAGGGCGAGCACATCGCGCACCCCGCCGCCGCCCTCCACCCACCGCACCACCACGATCGCGGCGACGGCCGGAGCCATCATGGCCGCCGATATGCACAGGTTCTCCAGGTCACCGGGGCTTGCCCGGCCATCGGTGCGACGGAAGCCCTTGATCAGCAGGGGTGACATGGCCACCCACATGCCCAAGTAGGCGATCGCCAGATAGGTGAGCAGCCCACGGAGTCGGGTGCGGTGCGGAAGGGCCCGCGGTGCGGTAATGGTCATGCCGACGACGCTAGAAGCGTCCGTGGCGGGACAGAAGGAAGCCCACTCCCGTCTTGGTGGTGGAGTCTGCTCCACCACGACGGCCCGTGGTGGAGCGGGGAGCGGACCGGACCGGGGTGCTTCCCGGGACCGTCCGGCAGCCGCGCCGACGCCGGGCGCCGGGCGGGCCCGAACCCGGCGTGCCCGGCGCCCGGCCGTCGGGTTTCAGCCCGACTCGCGCCACCGATTGGTGATCGGCAGCCGCCGGTCCTTGCCGAAGCCCTTCGGGGAGATCTTCGTGCCCGGCGGGTACTGCCGCCGCTTGTACTCCGCCGTGTCCACCATCCGCAGCGTCCTCGTCACCAGCGTCTCGTCGAACCCGGCCGCGACGATCGACTCCAGCCCCAGGTCCCGGTCGACGTACAGTTCCAGGATCCGGTCCAGCACGTCGTAGTCGGGCAGCGAGTCCGTGTCGACCTGGTCGGGCCGCAGCTCGGCGCTGGGCGGCTTGGTGATGGACGCCTCCGGGATCGGCGGCGTCTGGCCGCGTTCCTCCGCGGCCCGGTTGCGCCACTTCGCCAGCCGGAAGATCGACGTCTTGTAGACGTCCTTGATCGGCCCGTACGCGCCGACGGAGTCCCCGTACAGCGTCGAGTAGCCGACCGCCAGCTCCGACTTGTTGCCCGGCGCGAGGACGATCTGGCCCTCCTGGTTGGAGACGGCCATCAGCATCGTGCCGCGAAGTCGCGACTGGAGGTTCTCCTCGGCGAGACCGGTGAGCCCCAGCGACTTCATGTACGCGTCGAACATCGGCTCGATCGATACGGTGCGGAAGTTCAGCCCGGTACGGCGCGCCAGCTCCGCCGCGTCGCCCTTGGAGTGGTCCGAGGAGTACTTCGACGGCATCGAGATGCCGTACACGTTCTGCGCGCCCAGCGCATCGCACGCGATGGCCGCGACGAGCGCCGAGTCGATCCCGCCGGACAGCCCGATCAGCACACTGCTGAAGCCGTTCTTGGCGGCGTACGCACGCAGGCCCACGACCAGCGCCGAGTACAGCTCCTCGTCGTCGTCGAGCCGCTCGGCGTAGCCGCCGGTCAACTCCGCCTCGTAGGCGGGGAGAGGCTTGTCGGAGAGGACCACATGGTCGATCCGCAGTCCGTCGTTCACCACCCCGGACGGCGCCTCGGGCGCCGCGGCGGGCAGCTCCAGGTCGAGGACGACGCAGCCCTCGGCGAACTGCGGGGCACGGGCGATCACGTCGCCGTCCTTGTCGACGACGATCGAGTCGCCGTCGAAGACCAGCTCGTCCTGCCCGCCGATCATCGCCAGATAGGCGGTGGTGCAGCCGGCCTCCTGCGCCCGCTTGCGGACCAGTTCCAGCCGGGTGTCGTCCTTGTCCCGCTCGTACGGCGAGGCATTGATCGACAGCAGCAGCCCGGCCCCGGCGGCGCGCGCGGCCGGCACCCGGCCGCCGTCCTGCCAGAGGTCCTCGCAGATCGCGAGCGCCACATCGACACCGTGGACCCGTACGACGGGCATCGAATCGCCCGGCACGAAGTACCGGAACTCGTCGAAGACTCCGTAGTTGGGCAGGTGGTGCTTGGCGAAGGACAGCGCGACCCGCCCGCGGTGCAGCACCGCGGCGGCGTTCTGCGGAGAGCCGGCAGGCTGGCCGTAGCGCGGCTGGGCCTTCTCGGAACGGTCGAGGTATCCGACGACGACCGGCAGCTCCCCGAAGCCCTCCGCGTCGAGGCGGGCGGCGAGCGCACCCAGCGCGTTCCGCGACGCCTCGACGAAGGACGACCGCAGGGCCAGGTCCTCGACGGGGTAACCGGTCAGCACCATCTCGGGGAACGCCACCAGGTGGGCGCCCTGTTCGGCGGAGTGCCGGGTCCATTGGACGATCGCCTCGGCGTTGCCGGCGAGGTCACCGACGGTCGAGTCGATCTGATTCAGTGCGAGGCGTAGTTGAGGCACGCGCCTCAGTGTAATCGTCTTTCTGACGCGATGTCCCTGCGGGCCGCACTTCCGCTGCCGCGGCCGACGCGGCCCGCCAGGACCGGGTCAGCGGCGGTAGCCGAGGACCGTCATCATGTTCATGTTCGAGTGGTAGACGTTGTGGCAGTGGAGCATCCACAGCCCCGGGTTGTCCGCGTCGAGCTCCACGGCCACCGACCTGTGGGGCAGAACGATCGCGGTGTCCTTGCGCGCCCCGGGAGCCCTGCCCAGCACCGAGCGCGGTCCCGCACGTCCCGCGAGGGAGAACGTGTGCCCGTGCAGGTGGATCGGGTGCCACATCTCCGTGATGTTGTAGAACTCCAGCCGGACCCGCTCGCCCGCCTTGACCGGATGGCGCTGATCGGGGTCGTAATTCTTGTGGTCGAAGCCCCAGTCGAACGCCCTCATGCTGCCGGTCATCTTGATCCGGATCGTCCGGTCGGGCTTGCGGGCGGCCACCGCCACCGACTCGTCCGGTTTCAGCTCGAAGGCCGACACCAGCTGCCCGGTCAGCTCCTCGGGCAGCACGGAGGCGGCCGGCGCCGCGCCACCGCCGGTACGGAGCAGGGCCAGTGCCGACGCCTTCTTGCCCTCGGCGACCGCCGTCAGCGGGAACACCCCGTCCCCGGCGGTGACCAGCACGTCGTACCGCTCACCCATGCCCAGCAGCAGTGCGTCCGTCGTGGTGTGCCGGACCGGGAAGCCGTCCGCGTGGGTGATGGTCATCCGGTGGCCGCCGAGCGCGACGCGGAACGGGGTGTCGCCGCCCGCGTTGATGATGCGCACCCGGATCCGGTCGCCGGGCTTCGCGGTGAACGTGGTCGGGTCCTTCGGGACGCGGCCGTTGATCAGGTAGTACGGGTAGTCGACATTGCCCGCTTCGCCGCCGAGCAGTTCGCTCGGGGCGCCCCTCAGCACCCGCGAGGGCCCGGACCCGGAGCGGGGCTTATTATCGGCCCCGGAAGACCCGTGTTCCATGCCACCCATGCCGTGGCTGAGCTCGGCGAGCACCGCCTCCGGAGTGGAACCCTCCACTCCGTCGACCCAGTCGTCGAGCACGACGACCCACTCCTTGTCGTACGACAGGGGCTCCTTCGGGTTGTCGATGATCAGTGGTCCGTACAGACCGCGGTCCTGCTGGACGCCCTGGTGCGGATGGAACCAGTACGTCCCCGACTGCGGCACCGCGAAGCGGTACGTGAACTCCGCGCCCGGTTTGATGGCCGGCTGGGTCAGCTCGGGAACACCGTCCATGTCGTTGCGCACATGGAGGCCGTGCCAGTGCACGGTGGTCGACGTCGGCAGGTGGTTGGCGAAGGCGACTGCCAAGGTGTCGCCCGCGGTGATCCGGATTTCCTTGCCGGGCAGCCGGTCCCCGAAGGACCAGGAGCTGACGGTGAGCCCGCCACCCAGATCGAGGCGGGCCGGGGTGGCGGTGAGGTTGATCTTCCGTACGGGGCCGGAGCCTCGCTTCGCCTCGACCGCCGCGACCTCCGCGTCGCCGGGAGAGATGTACTCTCCGCGGCTCCTCGATGCGGGCGACTGGCTGTGGTTCATGGCGTCGTGATGCGTGGGGCCCGGGTTCGCGGCGTGCTGTTCCGGGGCCGTACCACTGGAGCAGGCAGCCAGAACTCCCGTGCCGGCCATGGCGATTCCGGCGCCGAGCACGGCGCGTCGAGTGGGCTGAGTGGGCATGGCTGGAACACCTCTGATGCTGTCGGCGTGGGCTGAAGGAGGGATGCGGAGCGACCCGCTCCTATATCCGAAGCGCCGACAACCGGCCGGGAACCGTCATCGCGGGCGAGGGGCCGGACCGCAGCGCACGCGACAACAGCGCTCCGGCGGCCACGAGGAGATGCTCCGCGGTCCGGAGCGCCATCAGCCGGCCGGCGAGCAGGGCGAGACCCCAGGCGCCCAGCACGGCGAGACAGGCCGCCATCGGGTCCGTGCCGTAGCCCATCGGCAGGGGCGGGACGGAGGCGTGCTCCACCGAGGGCTCCGTCATGACGCTCGCCGGGTGTATCCCCTGAGCTCCCCGGTCCTGCACGTGGTCCGCCGTCACCACGGCCCCATGGCCGCTGTGTTCCGCCGGATGCCCGACGGTGTGCAGGGTGAAGATCCCGAACAGCAGCGCGGCAAACAGCAACAGCTGTCCGTACATCGCACTCCATTTCGGGCCCATGCCAGGCACCCTACCCCCGCTGGGTATACCTCGCACGCGGGCCCGGCACCCCCCGTTGCCATGGGTGCCGGGCCCGCGGTGGCGCGCTGCCGAACGCCGGTCAGCCGCGGGCGTAGACCTTCTCCGCCCAGCCGGCGATCTGGTCCTCGGAAAGGTGCTGGGCGAGGTCGGCCTCGCTGATCATGCCGATCAGCACCTTGTTCTCGACCACCGGGAGCCGGCGGATCCGGTGGCTCTGCATCTCCTCCAGAACCTCGTTCACCTCTGCGTTCGCATCGATCCAGCGCGGCGTTCCCTGGGCGAGTTCACCCGCGGTCACCTTCGACGGATCGTGGCCCATCGCCACACAGCCGACCACGATGTCGCGGTCCGTGAGGATGCCGACCATCCGGTCCTTCTCGCCGCTGGCCGAGATCGGCAGGGCGCCGACGTTGTGTTCGCGCATCATCTGGGCGGCGCGGTCGAGCGTCTCGTGCGCGGGGATCCAATGGGCCCCGGTGTGCATGATGTCCTTGGCGGTGGTCATGAGGAATTCCTCCTGGTGCCGATAGGCACTGCGGTCCGACCCCGAGCGAACCCATCGTCATGGGCCCGTTCGAGGTACGCGACCGCTATCGCCCATTCGGGTGCATCCATGCCGCTTCGGGAACCGGCGGAATGCCTCAGGACCTGGGCTTCGCCCCGCGCGCCGCCAGCATCTGCGCCATCGCGTCCAGCTCGGACTGCTGAGCCTCGACCATGCCCCGGGCGAGCCGCTGCCCCGCCTTCACCGTGCAGAGCTCGGCGCAGCCGTGCGCCATGGCGACGCCGCCCTTGTGGTGGTCGGTCATCAGCTGCAGGAACAGGATCTCGGCCTGCTTGCCGCTCGCCTTCCTGAGCCGGTCGAGTTCGGTCCGGGTGGCCATGCCGGGCATGAGGGCGCCGTCATGCGAGGTGAAGGCGCCGTGCGAGCCGCCCGCGTCCCCCATGCCGTCCATGCCGTCCATGCCGTGATCACCGTGCGTGCCGTGTCCACCGTGGGGCGTCATCCACCCCATCGGCTCCTGCCCGGCGGCCACCTTCGGCAACTCCCACAGATCCAGCCAGCCGAGCAGCATGCCCCGCTGATTGGCCTGGGTATTGGCGATGTCGTACGCGAAACGGCGTACCTCCTCGTCCTGCGTACGGTCACGCACGATGAAGGACATCTCCACGGCCTGCTGATGGTGGACCGCCATGTCACGGGCGAACCCTGCGTCGGCCGAGTCCGGGCCGGGCACCCGGACGGCCGCGGCGGCCGCTCCGGGCTGCTTCGCGTCCGCCGTGTCGTCCCGCGCCGAGGCGACCGTCGCCACCCCCGCGACGAACAGCGCGAGGGCGACGGCGGAACCGGCCACCCACTGTTTCGTACCGGTCACTGGGACCCCAGCCCGCCCGTGCACGCCGCACCCGGCTCCGGGGTCTGTTCCCCCTGCACGAACTTGGCGAAGAACCGGCCGACCCGTGGGTCATCGGCGCTGTCCACGGTGACCTGCTTGCCCCAGGCACTCAGCATGATCGTGCCGGCCTGGTCCTGGTACGGGCTCATCAGCGAGTACGGCGTCTTCCCGACCAGGGCCGCGAGCTCGGTCACGTCGGCGGCCGACGCCTTGTCCGTGTACGTCACCCACACCGACCCGTGCTCCAGCGAGTGCACGGCGTTCATGTCGGGGATCGCCTTTTTGTATACCTCGCCGTCGCAATTCATCCAGACGGGGCTGTGGTCACCGCCGACCGGAGGCTTCATCGGGTACGTGACCGTCTTGGTGACGTGGTTGCGGGTCAGCTTCTTCGCGTCCCACGTCTTGAGCCCCTCGATCGGCTCGGCGGCCAGCACCTTCTTCTCCGCCGCGGACAGCGTCGCTTCATCGGCCGCGACGGCGTCCCTCTTGTCCGCGGCCTCGGAGCTGTCCAGCAGCGCGTAAGAGCCGAAAGCGACCAGACCAGCGACGACAAGGGCGCTCAGCCCTATGACGAGGGCACGGTTGCGACGGTCGCGTGCACGGTCGGTGTTGCGCATCTGCTCTATGCGGGTCCTGCGGTCGAAGCTCATGTCGTCTGGTCCTTCGGTCCTTTTGCGAACGGGCGGGGAGGGACAGGAACGGATCGGGAAACCGGCGCGCACGGGGCAGCTGCGACGCCGCTCCGCCCCTGGAGCCTCTCCTTCGAAGGCCCGC
Organism: Streptomyces sp. NPDC048496; assembly: GCF_043200055.1. Lineage (NCBI taxonomy): Bacteria > Bacillati > Actinomycetota > Actinomycetes > Kitasatosporales > Streptomycetaceae > Streptomyces > Streptomyces sp. NPDC048496. The sequence continues at coordinate 134,465 of NZ_JBICXB010000010.1, forward strand.
ACGCCATGGCCGCCGATCGTAGTGGGTGGCCGAGTGCTCCATCTCACGTCGAGTGCGTAATCTGGGTGAAATCCCGGGTCGTGATACTGGAGCTTCTCCCCTATCCCGGGCGGTGGTGCACAGACCGTCTGAACTGCAAGGATGTGGCTATGGACAAGCAGCAGGAATTCGTCCTCAGGACACTTGAGGAGCGCGACATCCGCTTTGTGCGCCTGTGGTTCACCGATGTGCTCGGGTATCTCAAGTCCGTTGCCGTGGCCCCTGCCGAGCTGGAACAGGCGTTTGACGAGGGAATCGGCTTCGACGGCTCGGCCATCGAGGGCTTCGCCCGGGTGTACGAGTCCGACATGATCGCCAAGCCGGATCCGGGCACCTTCCAGATCCTGCCCTGGCGTGCGGAGGCCCCCGGCACCGCGCGCATGTTCTGCGACATCCTGATGCCCGACGGTTCGCCGTCCTTCGCCGACCCGCGCTATGTGCTCAAGCGCATCCTTGCCAAGACCTCCGACCTGGGTTTCACCTTCTACACCCACCCGGAGATCGAGTTCTTCCTGCTGAAGAACAAGCCGGTCGACGGCAGCCGCCCGACCCCCGCCGACAGCTCCGGCTACTTCGACCACACCCCGCAGAACGTCGGCATGGACTTCCGTCGCCAGGCGATCACCATGCTCGAATCCATGGGCATCTCCGTCGAGTTCAGCCACCACGAGGGCGCCCCCGGCCAGCAGGAGATCGACCTGCGGTACGCGGACGCGCTCTCGACCGCCGACAACATCATGACCTTCCGTCTCGTCATGAAGCAGGTGGCGCTGGAGCAGGGCGTGCAGGCGACGTTCATGCCGAAGCCGTTCTCGGAGCACCCCGGCTCCGGCATGCACACCCACCTCTCCCTCTTCGAGGGCGACCGCAACGCGTTCTACGAGTCGGGCGCCGAGTACCAGCTTTCCAAGGTCGGCCGCTCCTTCATCGCGGGCCTGCTGAAGCACGCCGCGGAGATCTCCGCCGTGACGAACCAGTGGGTCAACTCGTACAAGCGCATCTGGGGAGGCTCCTCGCGCGCCGCGGGCGCCGGCGGCGAAGCCCCCTCGTACATCTGCTGGGGCCACAACAACCGTTCCGCGCTGATCCGCGTCCCGATGTACAAGCCCGGCAAGACCGGTTCGGCCCGCGTCGAGGTCCGCTCCATCGACTCCGGCGCCAACCCCTATCTGACGTACGCGGTGCTGCTCGCCGCGGGCCTCAAGGGCATCCAGGAGGGGTACGAACTCCCGGCGGGCGCCGACGACGACGTGTGGGCGCTGTCCGACGCCGAGCGCCGCGCGATGGGCATTGAGCCGCTGCCGCAGAACCTGGGCGAGGCGATCTCGCTGATGGAGAAGAGCGAACTGGTCGCCGAGACGCTCGGCGAGCACGTCTTCGACTTCTTCCTCCGCAACAAGAAGCAGGAGTGGGAGGAGTACCGCTCCGAGGTCACGGCCTTCGAGCTGAAGGCACTGCTGCCGGTGCTGTAACCGCAGGTCGGCACTGTCCGGGCGAACGTACGCGGCTTCGGGCCGACGGTTTTGTACCGTCGGCCCGAAGCCGTTTCACCCGCCCTGGGCGGTGCCACGGGCAGAGCCTGCCGGGAGGGGCGCTGGGCGTGGCCGATGTGACGGTCGACCTGTACCGGAGCGGCATGGTGCCGCTGATTGTCTTCACGGGGGCTACGAGCCGAACTGCGCGCGAGCGGATGCGATGTGAACCGACGGTGACTCGCGTCGCGACGGTTTTCGAGAACTCAGTGCTGGAGCGCGACCTTGGCGGCCACGATGATCAGCCCAAGCACCAGGTTGACGGCAGCGACGGACACCACCGCACCGCGAGAGGCGCCGGCCCGGATGACAGCGACACTCGCCCAGCTGACTTGCTGGGCCACAGCGATGCCCAGCGCGAGCCAGGCAGCCCCTTCGAGACCCAGACCCAGGAGGGGACTGATCGCGACAGCGGCGGCCGGCAGGAAGGCCGACTGCACGATCGGCCACTCGCGAGCGCAGACGTGGCGGATCTCCCGTCACGTCAGGGCCTGGTGCCTCAACCGGTCTCCGACAAAATCGGCGTAGACGTGCGCGGCCCAGAAAACCCCACCGGTACACAGCAGAAGCACCACGAGCTCAAAGCGCGGATGGTGGCCGAGCGTGCTGGCCCCAACCACCACTGATGCGGCCAGGAGCGAGCCGTAGATTGCGCCCGTGTAGTCGGTCCGGACCGCATCGGGCGGTTGACGGGCGTTCGGTTCGTCCAGGGAGGTGCGGTGTGCCACCCGTCCAGGATCGCAAGAGAGGCCGGATCCTGCCATTGCACCGCTGCGGCTCGCTCCGGGCCCGGAGCGGATGCGCGCCGGCACAACCAGCAGCCAGGATCAAGCTGGACCAGTTGAGCCGTCGGGGTGACCAACGACGACCACTGACGGCCCCTTTTGCCTCCGGTCGGCACTGGTGTCCCGAGGATCGGGCAAGGCTGTGGAGAGTCCGCGCAACTTCGGCCCGGAGGGCCGCGCTCAGTCGGGCCGCTTCTGGTTCTCGATGTATTCCTTGACCACTGCCAGTGGAGCGCCACCGCAGGAGGCGGCAAAGCAGGAGGGGGACCAGAAGTGGCCGCCCCACAGGTACGTGCGGATGTGGTCGGGGAACTCCTTGCGCAGGTAGTGGGCGCAGACGCCCTTGAAAGCGGTGGATGTGACCCGTGACCGCCCTGTCGTAGGGGGCAGTCGGGAGCATAAGCAAAGCCGTATCGAACCGAGTCAGCAAGCCCGGTTGTTTACGGCTGAGTAGTTGACGTAGTGTTGCCGACCCCAGCACGGGGACAGACCGAGGAGGTGAGACCCATTACCGCTGTATCAGGCTGGGTGCTCACCTCACACGATTGCGTGGTCGGACCGGAATAGGCGGACCGCGGAGCACCCATCGGCATTCCGAAAGGCTCCGCTCCATGTCGCTTTCCTCGACACCGCTCCCTTACTCCGTCATCGTCAACAGGCTTCGCGCCGCCGGCTGTGTATTCGCCGAGGACGAGGCGGAGTTGATCCTCTCCACAGCCGTGGACCCGGCCGAACTCGCGGCCATGGTCGACCGGCGAGCAGCCGGGCTCCCCCTCGAACACGTCCTCGGCTGGGCCGAGTTCCGCGGTCTGCGGATCAGCGTGGACCCCGGTGTCTTCGTCCCCCGGCGCCGTACCGAATTCCTCGTCGACCAGGCCGTCGGCCTCGTCCGCCCCTCGGACGGACCCGCCGTCGTCGTCGATCTGTGCTGCGGTTCCGGTGCGCTGGGCGCCGCGCTCGCCGCCGCCCTGGACCTGGTCGAGCTGCACTCCAGCGATGTCGAACCCGCCGCGGTGCGGTGCGCGCGCCGCAATGTCGCCGGCGCGGGGGAGGTGTACGAGGGCGACCTCTTCGAGCCGCTGCCCGCCTCGCTGCGCGGCCGCGTCGGGATTCTGCTCGCCAATGTGCCGTACGTACCCAGCGAGGACGTCGAACTCCTGCCCGCGGAGGCCCGGGTCCATGAACCGAGGGTGGCGCTCGACGGTGGGGGCGACGGGCTCGACGTGCTGCGCAGAGTGACTGCCGAAGCGCCTCGGTGGCTGGCACCGGGCGGGCATCTGCTGGTCGAGACGAGTGAACGGCAGGCGGAGCGGGCCGAGGAGACCGTCGCCCGGAGCGGGCTGATTGCGCGGGTGGTCACCTCCGACGAGCTGTACGCGACCGTCGTCATCGGTACGAAGCCCGTTGCCGGGAACGGCAGGTAACCGGTCCCGGGGCGCCCGAGCGGTTCTCGCTCAGGCGCCGCGTGATCCGTCGGCGCGCTTCCCCGGGGACGGCGGTGGTACGGGACCGGCGTGGAACACGGCGGTCCCCGCGTCGAGATCCACCCCCATCCGGGGCGGTGCGCCGTCCGGGGCGTCGTCCTTGAGAACCTGCTCCTCCACCCGGTGCTCGATCTGCACGCGCTTGGCCGAATTCAGGAACGCGTGCAGTTCGTCGGCGACCGAGGCCCCCACGCCCAGCCCGTGACGCGGGGTGCGCGCCGCGAGGATGCGGCGTAACCACTCGGGGCGGCCGGTGCGGACGACCACATAGCGGGCCGACGCCAGCAGGAACGGCACCATGACCAGTACGGCCATGAACAGCAGGCTCGACATCATCACCATGTCCCGCCAACGCTCTGGCGGCCCGCGCGGTTCCGCTGCGCGGGCATGCGCCAGGCGTCAGCGCTCAACGCTCAGCCGAAGAGCCAGCGCGTCTGGCTGTACGGCTCTCCCTTGCCGAAGCCGAATGCCTTGCGCGGGGTCACCCCGAACACCTCGGCACGGCCGCCCGCACCGTTCGCGAACGCGCCCGCGTGGACCTCGAAGTGCCAGTCCGCGCCGTACTTCTCCTCCCAGAGCTTCGCCAGCCGGGTCAGCCGGGGCTCGTCCGTCACCGGGACCGCCCGGCCCTCGACCACCACGTCGAAGCCCCGGGACAGCGTGTTGGTGCCGGTCGTCAGCACGACCTCCGGGTTCTCCGCCAGGTTCCGCGCCTTGCGCTCTGTCGGGCCCGTGCAGAAGTGCAGCGCGCCGTCCGTCCATAGCCCGATCAGCGGAGTGACGTGCGGGCGACCGTCCGGGCGGACCGTGGACAGCCAGAACACCTCTGCCCGCGTCAGCACACCCACGGCTTCCGACCACGGGCGCGCAGTGGCCCCCTTCTCGCTGTACTCGTGCTGCAACTCGGCGACGGGTTCGAATCCGGACATGGTCGCGCCCTCCTGATACAGGTCCTGCAAGCGATCGTGCCTGCGAAGTATGGACGGCGCACGCGCTACGAATTCATCGGCACCGGGCTAGGCTCGGAATGCTGGGACGGGAACGGGCGGCGAGCAGGAGAGCACGGAATGACGACGGTGCCGGGGCGCAGAAGCAGTACGTTCACCCGACTGCTGCGGCACGGTTTCACCGACCCCGCCGCCGCCGAGCGGCTGCTCGACCTGCCCGCCCTGGCGTCGGTACGCACCGACCCGGTGCTGCTCGACGCGCTCGGGGCGACCGCCGACCCCGATCTGGCGCTGCGCGGACTCGTCCGGCTGGTGGAGGCGGAGGACGCCGACGAGCGGCAGATGCTGCTGGACACGCTCGTCTCCGCCAAGCCGCTGCGGGACCGGCTGCTCGGGGTGCTCGGGGCGTCCGAGGCGCTCGGCGACCATCTGGCCCGGCACCCCCGCCACTGGCAGGCGCTCGTCATGTACGAGGCGACGGACCTGCACCCCGGGGTCGCCGAATTCGAGCACGAGCTCGGGGACGCCCGCGACCCGGACACGCTGCGCATCGCATACCGACGGTGCCTGCTGGCCATAGCGGCCCGGGATGTGTGCGGTACGACAGATGTTGCTGAGACCGCCGCCGAACTCGCCGACCTGGCGACCGCGACCCTGCGGGCCGCGCTCGCCATCGCCCGGACGGCCGCACCCGCCGACGCCGCCCTGTGCCGGCTGGCGGTCATCGCGATGGGCAAGTGCGGCGGGCACGAACTGAACTACGTCTCCGACGTCGACGTCATCTTCGTGGCGGAACCGGTCGACAGCTCGGAGGAGAGCAAGGCCGTCCAGGCCGCCACCCGGCTGGCCGCGCACATGATGCGGATCTGCTCCGAGACGACCGTCGAGGGCACCATCTGGCCGGTCGACGCCAACCTCCGGCCCGAGGGCCGCAACGGACCGCTGGTACGGACGCTCTCCTCACATCTCGCGTACTACCAGCGCTGGGCCAAGACGTGGGAGTTCCAGGCGCTGCTCAAGGCCCGGCCGGTGGCCGGTGACCCCGAACTGGGTGCGGAGTACGTCGAAGCCGTCTCGCCGATGGTCTGGCAGGCAGCTGACCGGGAGAATTTCGTCGGCGACGTACAGAAGATGCGCCGCCGCGTCGTCGACAACATCCCCGCGGACCGCGTCGACCGCGAGATCAAGCTCGGGCCCGGCGGGCTGCGGGACGTCGAGTTCGCCGTACAGCTGCTGCAGCTCGTGCACGGCCGCAGCGACGCGTCCCTGCACAGCGGCTCGACCCTGGACGCCCTGCGGGCGCTCGCCGGGGGCGGTTACGTCGGCCGGGTGGACGCCGCGCAGTTCGACGACGCGTACCGCTTCCTGCGCGCCATGGAGCACCGCATCCAGCTCTACCGGCTGCGCCGCACCCACCTCGTGCCCGAGGACGAGTCGGACCTGCGGCGGCTCGGGCGCTCCCTCGGGATGCGTACGGACCCCATCGCCGAGATCAACCAGGCGTGGAAGCGGCACACGTCCGTGGTGCGGCGGCTGCACGAGAAACTGTTCTACCGGCCGCTGCTGGACGCCGTCGCCCAGCTGGCACCCGGCGAGACCCGGCTCAGCGCGAAGGCCGCCGGGGTCCGGCTCGAAGCGCTCGGATACGCCGATCCGGCCGCCGCGCTCCGGCACCTGGAGGCGCTGTCGTCCGGGGTGTCTCGCAAGGCGGCGATCCAGCGGACCCTGCTGCCGGTGCTGCTCGGCTGGTTCGCGGACTCCGCCGACCCGGACGCCGGACTCCTCGGCTTCCGCAAGGTGTCCGACGCGCTCGGCAAGACCCCCTGGTACCTGCGGCTGCTGCGCGACGAGGGCGCGGCGGCGGAGAATCTCGCCCGCGTCCTGTCGGCCGGCCGGCTCGCCCCCGACCTGCTGCTGCGGGCGCCCGAGGCGGTGGCGATCCTCGGCGACCCGCAGGGGCTGAAGCCGCGCAGCCGGAACCACCTGGAGCAGGAGGTGCTGGCCGCGGTGGGGCGGGCCGAGGGCGCCGAGTCGGCGGTCGCGGTGGTCCGCGGTGTGCGACGCCGCGAACTGTTCCGTACGACGGCGGCGGACCTCATCGGCTCGTACGGCACGGAGGAGAACCCCGCGGAACTCGACCACGGCACACTCGTCGACCGGGTCGGTAACGCGGTCACGGACCTGAACGCGGTCACCATCGCGGGCGCGCTGCGCGCCGCCGTACGCGAACAGTGGGGCGACACCCTTCCCACCCGGTTCGCCGTCATCGGAATGGGCCGCTTCGGCGGTCATGAACTCGGTTACGGCTCCGACGCCGATGTCCTGTTCGTGCACACACCGCGCGAGGGCGTCGACGAGCAGGAGGCGACCCGGGCCGCCAACACCGTCGTCGCCGAGATGCGCAGACTGCTGCAGTTGCCCACCGCCGACCCCCCGCTGATCATCGACGCGGATCTGCGGCCGGAGGGCAAGAGCGGACCGCTGGTGCGCACATTGAAGTCGTACGACGCGTACTACCGGCGCTGGTCGCTGGTCTGGGAGAGCCAGGCTCTGCTGCGCGCCGAACCCATGGCGGGTGACGCGGAACTCGGCCGCGACTTCATCGACCTGATCGATCCCCTGCGCTACCCGATGGAGGGGCTGGGAGAGGACGCGGTCCGCGAGATCCGCCGCCTCAAGGCCCGGATGGAGTCCGAACGGATGCCACGCGGCGCCGACCCGACGCTCCACACGAAGCTGGGGAGGGGCGGGCTGAGCGACGTCGAGTGGACGGTCCAGCTGATGCAGATGCAGCACGGCTGGGCGGAACCGGGGCTGCGCACGACGCGCACGCGCGAGGCGCTGGCCGCGGCGTGCGCGGCGGAACTGATCTCCGTCGAGGACGCACAGACGCTGGACGAGGCATGGGTACTGGCGACCCGGGTCCGCAACGCGGTGATGCTGGTGCGCGGACGTCCGGCGGACACGTTCCCTTCGGGGCCGCGGGAGCTGACGGCGGTGGGGCGGTACCTGGGGTACGAGCCGGGGCACGTGGGAGACATGCTGGACGACTACCGGCGGATCACGCGGCGGGCGCGCGCGGTGGTGGAGGAGCGGTTCTACGGGGCGTGAGGGGACGGGGCGGAAAGGCCTCCTCACAAGCCGGACGGGCTCGTCCGGCTTGTGACATTCGAGTCCGTCCGGCGAGGGAGAACCGGAGGCGTTCACCGGCGCACCGGTGCCTCCGTGGCCGGGCGGCCCGCCCGGATCGGCGTCCAGGCGCTAACGGCCTCCCCCGCGACAGGGAGTGGGCTCCCGGCGTCATGCGACTCCTCTTGCGGCGTTGTCGTCAGTCACCGACGCTCCGCGTCGACTCCTTCCTCCGCCTTGCAATCGAAGCCGCATGACGCCGCTCGCTGATCCACTCCCTGTCGCGGGGGAGGCCGTAAGCCCTGCCAGGCGTGCCCGCCCCCGCGGCACCTGCACCCGCTTCGGGAGGTGGTGCGGCAGCGCCCCGTACCAGGCGTACGACACCGCGAAACCGAACGTCAGGCAGGCCGTCCCGCCCATCGCGTCGAGCCAGAAATGGTTGGCTGTCGACACGATCACGACCAGGGTGACCGCCGGGTAGAGCAGGCCCAGGATCCGCGCCCAGGGCGCGGACGCCAGCGCGAAGACGGTCAGCCCGCACCACAGCGACCAGCCGATGTGCATGGACGGCATCGCCGCGTACTGGTTCGACATGTTCTTGAAGTTGCCCGAGGCCATCGAACCCCAGGTGTGGTGCACCCGCACGGTGTCGATGAAGTGCCCGCCGTTCATCAGACGCGGTGGCGCGAGCGGATACAGGTAGTAACCGAGCAGCGCGACACCCGTCGTTGCGAACAGTGCCATACGCGCTGCCGCGTAACGGCCGGGATGGAAACGGAACAGCCACACCAGCACACCGATGGTGACGATGAAGTGCAGTGTCGCGTAGTAATAGTTCATCGAGATGATCAGCCATGTCACGGAATTCACCGCGTGATTGACCGTCTGTTCGACGGCGATGCCCAGGAACCTCTCCACCGACCAGAGCCGGTCGGCATTCGCCAGGGCCGCGGCCTTCTGCTCGGGGACGGCGTTGCGCACCAGCGAGTAGAGCCAGTAACTGACCGCGATCAGCAGGACTTCGAACCAGATGCGCGGCCTGCGGGGGGACCGCAGCGAGCGCAGTCTCGCCGGCCTGTCGTTCCGCTTCGCCTCAAGGGCCGCCTCGTCCACGATGGGTGACGGGGGGGCCGCCGTGCGGCCTTCCTGTGACTTCACGCTCAATTCACCCATAGGCATCGATTCTGCCAGATGTGTCCCCCCTGCCAGATGTGTCCCCCCTCCCCGATCATCCTCCGGTCGGGTTCCGGCTGCACATGATGCGCCCTACGGGCGGGCGTGCGAGCCTGGGGTCATTCCGGAAGCGGAGGACGGATCCGGGCCGGGACCCGCGGCAGTTGAGCCGCGTACGACCAGTTCCGGCATGAAGACGAACTCGCTGTGCGGAGCCGGTGTGCCACCGATCTCCTCGAGCAGGGTGCGGACCGCGGCCTGACCCATCGCTGTGACCGGCTGCCGGATCGTCGTCAGCGGCGGATCGGTGAACGCTATGAGCGGCGAATCGTCGTAGCCGACGACCGACAGGTCGCGCGGCACCTCCATCGACAGCCTGCGTGCCGCCCGGATCGCTCCGAGCGCCATCATGTCGCTCGCGCACACCACCGCCGTGCACCCGCGCTCCATCAGTGCGGAGGCGGCCGCCTGGCCTCCCTCCAGCGTGTACAGCGAGTGCTGGATCAGTTCCTCCACCTCGTCCGAGGTGAGGTTCAACTGCTCCTGCACGGTGGCGCGGAAACCCTCGATCTTCCGGAGTACGGGAACGAAACGCTTGGGTCCGACCGCAAGACCGATCCGCCGATGGCCGAGCGACACCAGATGCGTCACCGCGAGCCGCATCGCCGCCCGGTCGTCGGGCGAGATGAAGGGTGCCTGGACTTTCGGCGAGAATCCGTTGACCAGGACGAAAGGGACGCCCTGGGCGCGCAGTTGCTCGTACCGCTGCATATCGGCCGAGGTATCGGCGTGCAGGCCCGAGACGAAGATGATGCCGGAGACGCCACGGTCGACGAGCATCTCGGTGAGCTCGTCCTCGGTGGAACCGCCGGGCGTCTGTGTGGCCAGCACCGGGGTGTAGCCCTGCCGGGTCAGCGCCTGACCGATCACCTGGGCGAGCGCCGGGAAGATGGGGTTCTCCAGCTCGGGCGTGATCAGCCCGACCAGCCCCGCGCTGCGCCTGCGCAGCCGTACCGGCCGTTCGTAGCCGAGGACGTCGAGCGCGGCGAGTACGGATTCGCGGGTGGCTGCAGCAACACCGGGTTTGCCGTTCAGTACACGGCTGACCGTAGCCTCGCTGACCCCCGCCTGAGTTGCGATATCGGCAAGCCGTGCGGTCATGGAAGTGGACTGTACCGGGCGCATGTCGGATTGCCCACCATGTGCAGGAATCGGGCGACCGGACCCGTGGGGCCACGCGCGGCAACCGCGTGCGCCGGTGAGCGGCCTCGTCCCGGAGCATCGTCGCAGACAGGGCTGTCGCAACATCTTGCAAGGACTTGCGAAGGTGACATGCTGCCCGCAGTCGGATCGTCGCACTGTGGAATCGGCTACCTGCGCCTTCTCCTGTCAGGGGTGGAGCAACCTCGTCAAGAGGCTTGACGGCAACCTTGAGGACACGCGAATGTAACGATCGTCGAAGCTTGCAGAAATCTTCCGCAAGGTCTTTCGGCCTTCTTTCATCCTTGTTACGTTCACGTCGACCCGGCGCCGCGACGGAGCGGTACGGCAGTTGAAGGAGTTCACAGATGCGACGTGGCATAACGGCCACCGCCCTGGTCGCGGCCCTGGCGCTCGCGGCGACCGCCTGCGGCAGTGACGACAAGTCCGACGGCACCAGCAAGGGCTCGGGCGAGCTCTCCGGGACCGTGACGTGGTGGGACACCTCCACGGTGGGCAGCGAGGACAAGGTCTTCAAGAAGATCGCCGAGGACTTCGAGAAGAAGCACCCGAAGGTGGACGTCAAGTACGTCAACGTGCCCTTCGGCGAGGCGCAGAACAAGTTCAAGAACGCTGCCCAGTCCGGCTCCGGCGCCCCTGACGTGATCCGCTCCGAGGTCGCCTGGACCCCTGAGTTCGCGGACCTCGGCTACCTCGCCCCGCTGGACGGCACCCCCGCCCTGCAGAAGGCGGACGACTTCCTGAAGCAGGCCGCGGCCTCCACCAAGTACAAGGGCAAGACGTACGCGGTGCCGCAGGTCATCGACTCCATGGGCATCTTCTACAACAAGAAGATCTTCAAGGAGGCCGGCGTCGAGGTCCCCACGACCGTCGCCGAGCTGAAGACCGTCTCCAAGAAGATCAAGGACAAGACCGGCAAGACCGGCATGTACCTGCGCGGCGACGACGCGTACTGGTTCCTGTCCTTCCTGTACGGCGAGGGCGGCAACCTCGTCGACGCGTCCACCAAGTCCGTCACCGTCGACAACCCCGACGGCGTCAAGGCGATGAAGGTCGTCAAGGACCTCGTCGACTCCGGTGCGGCCAAGACCGACGCGACGGACGGCTGGGACAACATGCAGTCGTCCTTCAAGGACGGCAAGGTTGCGATGATCATCAACGGCCCGTGGGCCGTCGCCGACACCTACGCCGGCAAGGAGTTCCAGGACAAGGCCAACCTGGGCGTCGCCCCGGTCCCGGCCGGCTCCGCCGGGCAGGGTGCCCCGCAGGGTGGTCACAACCTGGCCGTCTACGCGGGCTCCAAGAACCTCGACGCCTCCTACGCCTTTGTCGACTACATGACGTCCGTGGAGAACCAGGCCAAGGTCACCAAGGAGCTGAACCTCCTGCCGACCCGTACCTCCGCCTACACGAGGGAAGAGGTCGTCGACAACGAGATCGTCTCCTTCTTCAAGCCGGTCGTCGACACCGCCGTCGAGCGTCCCTGGATCCCGGAGACCGGCAGCCTCTTCGCCCCGCTCGTCACCGAGTACACCAAGGTCCTGACCGGCCAGACCACGCCGGAGAAGGGCGCCAAGTCCACCGGTGACTCCTACCGCAAGCTCCTCAAGGGCTGGAAGTAACTCAGGAAGGCAGGCCGACTGATGGCTGTCCACACCAGCCAGTCGGTGGCGAAGGCCGCGGGCGACGACGTCGCCCGCGGCCGGAGCCGCGGTACTGGCAACCCCCCACCGCCGAGCCGGCTCCGGCGGGCCCTGTCGACCCACTGGTACGCCTGGACCATGGTCGCCCCGGTCGTCGTCGTGATCGGCGTCATCATCGGCTATCCGCTGGTCCGCGGCATCTACCTGTCGATGACCGATGCCACCGAGCGCAACGTCGAGCGGTCCATCGGTGTCAACCACATGCCCGCCACGTACAAGTTCGTGGGCCTGGACAACTACACCGAGGCGATCACGGGCGATCAGTTCCTCGGCACGCTCGGGTGGACCCTGGTGTGGACGGTCTCCTGTGTGGCCATCACCTTCTCCCTCGGCATGGCCCTTGCCAACATCCTCAACCGCAGGATCGCCGGCCGTTCCGCGTACCGGATGGCGCTCATCCTGCCCTGGGCCATCCCCGGTTTCGTCTCCGTCTTCGCCTGGCGGTTCCTCTACAACGAGGACCGCGGGCTGCTCAACAAGATCCTCTCCGGCGGCGGGATCGACGGCATCCCGTGGCTGAACGACCCGACCTGGGCGAAGTTCTCCGTCATCGCCGTCAACGTCTGGCTCGGTGTGCCGTTCATGATGGTCGCCCTGCTCGGCGGACTGCAGTCGATCCCCAGCGAGCAGTACGAGGCCGCGGAGATGGACGGAGCCACCGCCTGGCAGCGGTTCCGCCACATCACGCTGCCCGGACTGCGGCCGGTCTCCACCACGGTGATCCTGCTCTCCACCATCTGGACCTTCAACATGTTCCCGGTGATCTACCTGCTGACCCGCGGCGGACCCGGTGAAGCCACCCAGATCCTGGTCACCCAGGCGTACAAGTTCTCCTTCGAGATCAGCCCGCGCGACTTCGCGCAGTCCTCCACGTGGGGCGTGCTGATCCTCGTACTCCTGCTGCTCTTCGCCGCCGTGTACCGGCGAGTCCTCCGCACACAGGGAGACGACTGGTGACCACCGCCCCCGCAACCACCGCGCGCCACTCGGCGCGCAAGGTCAAGGTCCGGCTCCGAGGCGAACGCTCGCCGCTCGCCTCCGTCGGACTGCACCTCACGCTGATCGTGGCGTCCGTGATCGCCGTCTTCCCCGTGCTGTGGGTCCTGCTCACCTCGCTGAAGCCCGCCGCGTACGCGACCACCACGGACTTCTTCAAAGAGACGACGTTCGAGAACTACACGAACCTCATCCAGAACACGAAGTTCCTCACCTGGTTCGGCAACTCCCTGCTCATCGCCGGGCTCACCACACTCCTCGGCGTCATCGTCTCCGCCTCCACCGGCTACGCCGTCAGCCGCTTCCGCTTCCCCGGCAAGCGCGGGCTCATGTGGACGCTGCTGATCACCCAGATGTTCCCGGTCGCCGTCCTCATCGTGCCGATCTACAACATCATGGCGGGCATGGGGCTGCTCAATCAGCCCGCCGGCCTCGTCATCACCTACCTCACCATCTCGGTGCCGTTCTGCGCCTGGATGATGAAGGGCTTCTTCGACACCATCCCGCGCGAGATCGACGAGTCGGGGCAGGTCGACGGCCTCACCCCGTTCGGCACGTTCTGGCGGCTCATCCTGCCGCTCGCCAAGCCCGGCCTCGCCGTCACCGCGTTCTACTCCTTCATCACCGCGTGGGGCGAAGTGGCGTACGCCTCCGCCTTCATGGTCGGCGAGGACAACCTCACCCTCGCGGGCGGACTGCAGCTCTTCGTCAACCGGTACGGAGCCCAGTGGGGGCCGATGACCGCCGCGTCCGTGCTCATCGCGATACCCGCGGCCCTGGTCTTCCTCTTCGCCCAGCGCCACCTGGTCACCGGCATGTCCGCCGGAGCCGTCAAGGGCTGACGTACGCAGCAGCACGACCGTACGACCGCACGCACCACGTCACGGCGGCGCCGGATCCCCGACCCGGTCCCGGCGCCGCCCCCCACCCAGACACCTCAGGGACGACATGACCCAGCACCTCGCTGCCCCCTCCACCGGCACGTCCGACGACGCTCCGGGCCACCGCACCGGCTGGTGGCAGGACGCGGTGATCTACCAGGTCTATCCGCGGAGCTTCGCCGACGGCAACGGCGACGGCATGGGCGATCTCGCAGGCGTACGCGGCAGACTCCCGTACCTCAAGGACCTCGGCGTCGACGCGGTCTGGCTCAGTCCGTTCTACGCGTCGCCGCAGGCGGATGCGGGGTACGACGTCTCCGACTACCGCGCCATCGACCCGATGTTCGGCACGCTGCTGGATGCCGACGGGCTGATCCGGGACGCCCACGACCTGGGCCTGCGGATCATCGTCGACCTGGTGCCCAATCACTCCTCCGACCAGCACGAGTGGTTCAAGCGCGCCCTCGCCGAGGGCCCCGGCTCCGCGCTGCGCGAGCGCTACCACTTCCGCCCCGGCAAGGGCGCGGACGGTGAACTCCCGCCCAACGACTGGGAGTCCATCTTCGGCGGCCCCGCCTGGACCCGGACCACCGACCCGGACGGCACCCCGGGCGACTGGTACCTCCACCTTTTCGCGCCCGAGCAGCCCGACTTCAACTGGGAACACCCGGCCGTCGCCGACGAGTTCCGCTCCATCCTGCGGTTCTGGCTCGACATGGGCGTGGACGGCTTCCGCGTCGACGTCGCCCACGGCCTCGTCAAGGCCGAGGGCCTGCCCGACCTCGGCACCCACGACCAGCTCAAGCTGCTCGGCAACGACGTCATGCCGTTCTTCGACCAGGACGGGGTCCACGAGATCTACCGCTCCTGGCGCACCATCCTCGACGAGTACCCCGGCGAACGGATCGCCGTCGCCGAGGCATGGACCCCCACCGTCGAGCGCACCGCCAACTACGTGCGCCACGACGAGATGCACCAGGCGTTCAACTTCCAGTACCTCTCCACCGCCTGGGACGCCGCCGAACTCCGCAAGGTCATCGACGTCTCGCTGGACGCGATGCGCCCGGTCGGCGCCCCCACCACCTGGGTGCTCTCCAACCACGACGTCACCCGGCACGCGACCCGGTTCGCCAACCCGCCCGGCCTCGGCACCCAGATCCGCACCGCCGGCGACCGCGAGCTCGGCCTGCGCCGGGCCCGCGCCGCCACCCTGCTGATGCTGGCGCTCCCCGGATCCGCGTACGTCTACCAGGGCGAGGAGCTCGGCCTGCCCGACGTCACCGACCTGCCCGACGAGGTCCGCCAGGACCCGTCGTTCTTCCGCGCCGAGGGCCAGGACGGCTTCCGCGACGGCTGCCGGGTGCCGATCCCGTGGACGCGGGCCGGCTCCTCGTACGGCTTCGGCAGCGGCGGCAGCTGGCTGCCGCAGCCCGACAAGTGGGCCGAGCTGAGCGTCGAGGCGCAGACCGGCGACCCCGACTCCACCCTGGAGCTCTACCGCGCCGCCCTCGCCGCGCGCCGCGAGCGCCCGGGGCTGGGCGCGGGCTCGGACGTGACCTGGCTGGCCGCGCCGGAGGGCGTGCTGGCCTTCGCCCGCGACGGCTTCGTGTGCACCGCCAACACGACCGGTGCGGCCGTGCGGATTCCTGCGCCCGGCGTTGTCCTTCTGGCCAGCACCCGCGTGACCCCGGCCGACGGCATCATCGAACTACCCGCGGACAGCACGGTGTGGTGGACGGTGTGACAGTCGCACCCCTTCGGCTGGCGGACATAGCGGCACAGGCCTCGGTCAGCGAGGCAACCGTCAGCCGGGTGCTGAACAACAAGCCGGGCGTCTCCACCACCACCCGGCAGCGGGTGCTCGCCGCCCTCGACGTACTCGGCTACGAACGGCCCGTACGGCTGCGGCAGCGCAGCTCCGGGCTGATCGGGTTGGTGATCCCCGAGCTCACCAACCCGATCTTCCCCGCGTTCGCCCAGGTCATCGAGCAGTTCCTCGCCGGGTACGGCTATACGCCGGTGCTGTGCACCCAGGTCCCCGGCGGGGCCACCGAGGACGAACTCGTCGAGCAACTGGAGGAGACCGGCGTCAGCGGCATCGTGTTCCTCTCCGGCCTCCATGCCGACACCACAGCCGACCCCGCGCGCTATGACCGCCTCGCTGCGCGCGGGGTCCCTTTCGTCCTCGTCAACGGCTACAACGAGCGCATCGATGCGCCCTTCGTCTCGCCCGACGACCAGATGGCGACGCGCATCGCCGTACGCCATCTCGCCGACCTCGGCCATGAGCGCATCGGCCTCGCGGTCGGCCCCCTGCGCTATGTCCCCTCGCGCCGCAAGACCGAGGGGTTCCTCGACGCAGCCGGGCCGGACGCCGACCGTCTCGTGCGCCACACCATGTTCAGCGTCGAGGGCGGCCACGCGGCCGCCGCCGAGCTGCTGGACGCCGGCTGCACCGGCATCGTCTGCGGCAGCGACATGATGGCCCTCGGCGTGGTCCGCGCGGCACGCGAGCGCGGTCTCGACGTGCCGCGGGGCGTGTCGGTGGTCGGCTTCGACGACTCGCCGCTGATCGCGTTCACCGACCCGCCGCTGACCACGGTCCGCCAGCCGGTCCAGGCGATGGCGACGGCGGCGGTGGGCGCGCTCCTGGAGGAGATCGGCGGCAACCCGGTGCAGCGAACGGAGTACGTGTTCCAGCCGGAGCTGGTGGTACGGGGGTCGACGGCCCGGCGTCACTCGGACCGGTGAAGCCGGCCGCTCGGCATGGCGCCGCGCAGGGGACATCCGTAAGAGTCCCGGTGCGAGCCTTGCGCGTGTCACCACCACCATCCCGAGCGAGACGCTCGACGCCGTGAGATCGGTGGCGGAACGGGAAGGTCTCAGCGTCTGCGCCCGGCTGTCACGGGCGGCCGAGCGCGCCGCGAAGACCGAAGCCGGGCTCGCGGCTGCTGAAGAGGCATGGCCGAGCTCCGGGACCCCCCGACCGACCGGACCGGAGTCGGGAGAAACGTAACAGCGCTGCAATGATTTGCGTAAGGTCTTGCAGAAAGAAAACCGCGGCATTTCGCCGATGTGAGCGGGCGGTGTCCAAAGGGTTGACCGGAACCTGGCGGGCTCGTACGGTCTCCCCGCGGCAAGGTTTGCATTCTTGCAGCAAGAACCTTCAGGAGCCTTGAGGGCAGGGCGCGTTGCCATGTGAGGCTGCACCGTCACCCGCATTTCCCCCACAACAGGAGGAAAGACATGGCACGCAGACACCACCTGTCTGCAGCGCTCGCCCTGATAGCAGGCGCCACCGCTCTCGTGGCCCCCACCACGACCGCCCAGGCGTCCACGCCGGGCGGCAAGGTGTCGCTGACGAGCGACGTCTGGCGAAGCTGAGGTCCTCCCCGGACCGGGGAGGCCGACCACGTCGTCCCGGTCCGGGTGGTCCCCCAGGGTCGGTGCCGCATCGGGGCGTCTCCTCGGGTGCCGCAGACTCCCCGACACCGTGCGCGAACCCCCTCTTACTGCGTCACCCTGCGGGGATCGCCCCGATACGCCCCCTCCCGGCGCACCGGCCGACAGGACATGGTCGTCCGGCACGGAGGCCTACCGGCGCCCCGGGGCGGGGGTGCACCAGGGCGATCCCCGCAGGACGACGCAGTAAGTGCTCGGCTCCACGCGGTGTCGGGGAGTCCGCGGCGTCCGAAGAGACGCCCTGGTGGACCCCCACCCCCCGGCCCGCCCGACAAGTCCGTCCACCCCCGGTAACCCGTAGACCCAAGGAGACTCCACCCGTGTCCCGTACCACCCTCAGACGGGGAGCCGTCGCCGCTCTGTGCGCGGCGCTCATACCCGTCGTCCCGGCGGCAGCCACCTCCGCCGCGCCGAGACCCCCGGGCCCGCCGTCGGACGCCCAGCTCGCCGCCGAGCCGGCCCGGCACGACCTGACCCGCGAGCAGTTCTACTTCGTCATGCCCGACCGGTTCGCCAATGGAGACACCTCCAACGACCGCGGCGGACTCACCGGTTCGCGCCTGGAGACCGGTTACGACCCCACGGACAAGGGGTTCTACCAGGGCGGTGACCTCAAGGGCCTGACCAGCCGGCTCGACTACATCAAGGATCTCGGCACCACCGCCATCTGGCTCGCCCCGATCTTCAAGAACCGCCCGGTCCAGGGCACCGGCAAGGATGCCTCGGCCGGTTACCACGGCTACTGGATCACCGACTTCACCCAGGTCGACCCGCACTTCGGCACCAACGCCGACCTGTCGAAGCTGATCGACAGGGCCCACGCCAAGGGCATGAAGGTCTTCTTCGACGTCATCACCAACCACACCGCGGACACCGTCGACTACGCCGAGAAGAAGTACGGCTACAGGCCGAAGGGCGCCTACCCGTACCTCGACAGGGACGGCCGCCCCTTCGACGACAGCAAGGGCCTGGCGAAGGTCGACGCCGACTCGTTCCCGTACACCCCGAAGAACACCGGCACGAAGATCCCGTCGTGGCTCAACGACCCGACGATGTACCACAACCGCGGCGACTCGACGTACGCCGGCGAATCCACCACGTACGGCGACTTCTCCGGGCTCGACGACCTGTGGACCGAGCGGCCCGAGGTCGTCTCCGGCATGGAGAAGATCTACGAGAAGTGGGTCCGTGACTTCGATATCGACGGCTTCCGGATCGACACCGTCAAACACGTCGACCTGGACTTCTGGACCCAGTGGGCGACCGCACTCGACACCTACGCCGCCCGGCACGGACGTGACGACTTCTTCATGTTCGGCGAGGTCTACTCCGCCGACACCGCCATCACCTCCCCGTACGTCACCCGGGGCCGGCTCGACGCGACGCTCGACTTCCCGTTCCAGGAAGCGGCCCGGCAGTACGCCTCGCAGGGCGCTCCGGCCTCGAAGCTCGCCGCTGTCTTCGGCGACGACTACCGGTACACCACCGACAAGGCCAATGCCTATGAGCAGGTGACCTTCCTCGGCAACCACGACATGGGCCGCATCGGCGCGTTCCTGAAGCAGGACAACCCGAAGGCCGACGACGCCGAGCTGGTCGACCGGGCCCGCCTCGCCAACGAGCTGATGTTCCTCAGCCGCGGCAACCCCGTCATCTACTACGGCGACGAGCAGGGCTTCACCGGCGCGGGCGGCGACAAGGACGCCCGCCAGACCATGTTTGCCTCGAAGACCGCCGACTACCTCGACGACGACGAACTGGGCACCGACCGAACGCACGCCTCCGACGCGTACGACACCGGCCACCCGCTGTACCGGAACATCGCCGCACTCTCCGAGCTGACCAAGGAGAACCCGGCCCTGCGTGACGGCGTCCAGACCGAGCGGTACGCGGAAGGCTCCGTCTACGCGTTCTCCCGTACGGACCCCAAGCGCACCAACGAGTACGTCGTCGCCACCAACAACGGCACCGAGGCGAAGACCGTCGAGCTGTCCACCGAGTCGGCCGCCATGAACTTCCGTACGCTGTACGGCGGTTCCGGTACGGTCCGCAGCGGCTCCGACAAGAAGATCACCGTCACCGTGCCCGCCCTCTCCAGCATCGTGCTGCGCGCCGAGAATCCCCTGGGCGCCCCGGCCGCCAAGCCCTCGATCACGCTGAAGGCGCCCGCCGTCGGAGCCACCGGCACCGTGGAGATCTCCGCGGACACCGACGGCGGATCGCTGAACCGGGTCGTCTTCGCCGCCCAGACCGGCCATGGTGGGTGGGTCACTCTCGGATCCGCCGACCACGCCCCGTACAAGATCACCCAGCACCTGGACGACACCGTGGCGGCGGGAACGCCGCTGCGCTACAAGGCCGTTGTGGTCGACCGCGCCGGACGCACCGCGAGCGCCCTCGCCTCGACGACCGCGGGCCAGGCCCCGGCGGCCGAGAAGCCCGTCGCCGTCGAGCGCGACTACGCCGTCGTCCACTACAAGCGCGCGGACGGCGACTACGACGGCTGGACGATCGAGTCCGGCGACAAGTCCGCCGAGTTCACCGGGCGCGACGCCTACGGCGCCTTTGCCTGGATCAAGCTTGACGAGGGCACCTCCTCCGTCCCGTACACGGTCGAGAAGGACGGCACGGCCGACGGTCCGCAGCGCACCGTCGAGCTCGCGAAGACCGGGCAGGTCTGGATCGAGCAGGGCAAGGACGGCCAGGCGGACACGGCCCCCGAGGGCGCCTACCCGGCGCAGGACAGGACGAAGGCCGTCCTGCACTACCACCGCGCCGACGGCGACTACGACGGCTGGGGACTGCACACCTGGACCGGGGCGAAGGACCCCACCGACTGGGCGAAGCCGCTCCAGCCGGTGAAGAGGGACGCCTACGGCGTCACCTTCGAGGTCCCGCTCACCGAGGGGGCCACCTCGCTCAGCTACATCCTCCACAAGGGCGACGAGAAGGACCTCCCCAGCGACCAGTCCCTCGACCTCGCCACGTACGACCACGAGGTGTGGATGGTCGCCGGACGGCCCGGCTGTCTGCTGCCACAGACCGGCGGTACGCCCGCCCTCGACCTCACCAAGGCCGAGGCGCAGTGGATCGACTCCGACACCGTCGTCTGGAAGGTGAAGGCCACCGACGCCACCAGTCAGCAGCTCGTCCACGCATCGGGCGGCGGGATCTCCGTCGTCGACGGCGCCCTCACCGACGAGGGGCAGTGGCTGCGGCTCAGCCCGTCCGCGCTGACCGACGCGCAGAAGTCGAAGTACCCACACCTCAAGGACTACCCGGCCTTCACCGTCGACCCGCGTGACCGGGACCGGGTCCGCGAGGCACTGCGCGGCCAGCTGATCGCCACCCAGCGCGCCGCCAACGGCGCCCTGCTCGCCGCCACCGGCGTACAGAGCGCGGGTGTGCTCGACGACCTGTACGGGAAGAACGCGAGCACCGCCGCGCTCGGCCCGGTCTTCGACCACGGCCGGCCCACGCTCTCCGTCTGGGCCCCCACCGCGCAGACCGTAGCCCTGGAACTCGACGGCAAGAGCGTCCCGATGCGGCGCGACGACCGCACCGGCGTCTGGTCGGTCACCGGCACCGCGAAGTGGACCGGCAAGCCGTACCGCTTCGTGGTGAAGGTGTGGGCGCCCACCGTCCAGAAGACTGTCACCAACAAGGTCACCGACCCGTACTCCACCGCCCTGACCACCGACTCCGCCCGCAGCCTCGTCGTCGACCTCGACGCCCCGGGGCTCGCACCGAAGGGCTGGGCCGGGCTGAGGAAGCCCGCCGCCGTCCCGCTGCGCGACGCCCAGATCCAGGAGCTGCATATCCGCGACTTCTCGATCGCGGACCCCACGTCCCAGCACCCCGGCGAATACCTCGCCTTCACCGACACCCGCTCCGACGGGATGAAGCACCTCAAAGAGCTCGCCGACTCCGGCACGAGCTACGTCCATCTGCTGCCCGCCTTCGACATCGGCACCATCCCCGAGAAGAAGTCGGACCGGCAGAAACCCGCCTGCGACCTGTCCGTGTACGCCCCCGACTCCGAGGAGCAGCAGGCCTGCGTGGCGAAGGCCGCAGCGAACGACGGGTTCAACTGGGGCTACGACCCGCTGCACTACACCGTCCCCGAGGGCTCGTACGCCTCCGACCCGAACGGCACCAAGCGCACCGTCGAGTTCCGTCAGATGGTCCAGGGGCTGAACGGCGCCGGACTGCGGACCGTCATGGATGTCGTCTACAACCACACCGTCGCCTCCGGCCAGGGCGACAAGTCCGTCCTCGACCGGATCGTGCCCGGCTACTACCAGCGGCTCATGGACGACGGCACCGTCGCCACGTCCACCTGCTGCGCCAACACCGCGCCCGAGAACACCATGATGGGCAAGCTCGTCGTCGACTCGATCGTCACGTGGGCCAAGGCGTACAAGGTCGACGGCTTCCGCTTCGACCTGATGGGCCACCACCCGAAGGCCAACATCCTGGCCGTCCGCAAGGCGCTCGACGCGCTGACCGTGGCCAAGGACGGTGTCGACGGGAAGAAGATCATCCTGTACGGGGAGGGCTGGAACTTCGGTGAGATCGCCGACGACGCCCGCTTCGTCCAGGCCACCCAGAAGAACATGGCCGGCACCGGCATCGCCACCTTCTCCGACCGGGCCCGCGACGCCGTCCGCGGGGGCAGCCCGTTCGACGAGGACCCCGGCGTCCAGGGCTTCGCCAGCGGCCTCTACACCGACCCCAACACCTCGACCGCCAACGGCACCCCGGCCCAACAGAAGGCCCGACTGCTCCACTACCAGGATCTGATCAAGGTCGGCCTGACCGGCAACCTCGCCGACTACACCTTCACCGACTCCTCGGGCCGTACGGTCAAGGGCTCCGGCGTCGACTACAACGGGGCCCCCGCCGGATACGCCGCGGTCCCCGGCGACGCCCTCGCCTACGCCGACGCCCACGACAACGAGACGCTGTACGACGCCCTCGCCTTCAAGCTCCCGGCGGGCACCTCGGCCGCTGACCGGGCCAGGATGCAGGTCCTGGCGATGGCGACCGCCACCCTCTCGCAGGGCCCGTCGCTCTCCCAGGCGGGCACGGACCTGCTGCGCTCCAAGTCGCTGGACCGCAACTCGTACGACAGCGGCGACTGGTTCAACGCACTGCACTGGGACTGCCGGGACGGCAACGGCTTCGGCCGCGGACTGCCGCTCGCGGCCGACAACAAGGCCAAGTGGTCCTACGCCAGGCCGCTGCTGACCGCCACCGCGCTCAGCCCCGGCTGCGCACAGATCGACGGCGCGTCCGCCGCGTACCAGGACCTGCTCACCATCCGCACGACGGAGAAGGAGTTCGACCTCTCCACCACCGAGCAGGTGCAGTCCGCCCTGTCGTTCCCGCTCTCCGGGAAGGACGAGACGCCCGGTGTCATCGCCATGCGCCTCGGGAAGCTGGTGATCGTCCTCAACGCGACCCCCGGCACCGAGCACCAGCAGATCGCCGATCTGGCCGGGAAGGACTACACTCTGCACCCCGTCCAGGCTGCGGGGGCGGATCCTGCTGTCAAGAAGGCTTCGTACGAGCGGAGTTCGGGAAGGTTCACCGTCCCGGGACGCACGGTGGCCGTGTTCTCCCTGCGGTGACGCGTACCGGACTGCGTTGAGGGCAGCCGCCGGGGAGTGAGCCGCATCGCACACTCCCGGGCGCGTCCCTCCCGCCACCTCGGCCGGTTCCGGTCCTCTTTCCCGTGCGCGTACGCCGTACGGGAAAGAGGACCGGGCCAGTTCGTCACGGCCGGCCGCGAGTGGGCGAGATGGCGGAGAGCCGCGCCAGCAGATCTCCGAACGGCCCGTCGACCGGCTCCTCGTCGAGGACCCGCAGCACGATGCCGGCCATCTCGGCGTCGTACGCTGCACTGACCGCGGCCAGCGCCGCGAAGTCGTGCACCAGCTGCATCTCCAGCTCCGCGCGCGGAATCCGCCGCCCGTCCAGCCAGATCAACGCCGTCGACTCGGCCAGCGACACCCACGACCGTACGACCAACTCCAGCCGCGCCGGGGGCTTCTCCGCCCCCAGGTGGGCGAGGATCTGCTCGTACGCCGCCTGCCGCACCCCGTCGATCATCGCGTTCGCCGTCGACGACCCGGCTGCGGGCCCGCCCCGCATCAGCGCGGAGAACCCCGGCCCGTGCTCGTCCACAAAGTCGAAGAACCGCCCCATCACCCGCAACAGCCTTGCCCCCAGGGGCCCTTCAAGCGGCTCCACGAACCGTCCCGCCAGCTCGTCGGCCGCCCGCCGCAGCGCTGCCTCGTACAGGCTCTGTTTCCCCGGGAAGTAGTGGTAGACGAGCGGCCGGGAGATCCCGGCCGCGGCTGCGATCTCATCGATGGAGACCTCGTCGGGGGCGCGGCGGCTGAACAACTCCAGCGCGACGCCTATCAGCTGCTGTTTGCGCTCATGGACGCCCATCCTGCGCCGCACCCCGGTCGTCATACCAACAGCCTAACCGGGCCGAGGTGAACGGGCCGTTAAAGGTCCAGCACCAGCCGCTTCCCCCGGCACCGCGACACACGGATCAGCATCGATTCGTCGTGCTCCGCGTCCGTCAGGAGTTTGTCGCGGTGGTCGATCTCGCCCTCCAGCACGCGCTGTTGGCACGTTCCGCAGAAGCCCTGTTCGCAGGAGTGCGAGACATACGGGAGTTCTTCGCGGACCGCGGCCACGTGTCGGGCCCGTGGCGTTCCTCCTCGATGGAGGGCGCCACGGGCCCAGTTCATACTGCGGTTCGGATCGGATCAGCGGGAACGGTACTCCCGGCACCGGTCCTGGTCGTGGCCCCAGCGCCCGTGGTCACGGCAGTCGTGGCCCCAGCGTCCGTGGTCGCGGTCGTGGCCCCAGCGCCGGTCGTCACGGCAGTCGTGGCCCCAGCGTCCGTGGTCGCGGTCGTGGCCCCAGCGCCAGTCGTCCCGGCGGTCGCCATCCCCGTGCCGACCGTCATTGGCCTGCAGGGAGTGGGCACCGCCGACGGCGCCGGGAGCGGCGGCCTGAGCTGCGCCGGCGCCGCCCAGCACGACGACGGCGGCCACACAGACTGCGGCAGCGAAGCGGGAAACATGCATAGACATCTCCTGTCGCAGCAGGCGCCGAAGCGCCTGCTCGGATTGGACACCGCAACCGTCGCCCCCCGACGACCGTCGACGGCCGCGCCACGCGCTCAAGGACACCCGATCTGCTGCAATGCCGCCGATCGTGGAACCGACTCCCGTAGGCAATCCGTGGACCTCCATCCGTTCTCCCGTCCCCTCCCGTGACCGTCGCCATCAGCCCCTCGGCGCCCCGTCCCACCTGCGGGTTCCCCACCGTGGTATCAGGTGCACGCACGTTCGGCAGCGACTGCGTGTCCTGATCCCGCGGGCCCGCCGGAGGGTCCGCCGCTGGGCACCATGAACCGGCCGAGCGGAGGATCACGGCGTGCACCACGGGAAACGGCACGGCGGCAGTCAGCGCAGAGCGCCCACCCGCCTGCCGTCCGCCAGTAGTCCGTTCAGCCGCGCCCGGTCGCCCGCCCGTGCCTGTACCGCGAGCAGACGACCCTGCGCCCGGCCCTCCACCCCGCCCGATGTGGTCAGCGAGGAGAACTCCGTGCTGCCCGCGGCCAGTACGTACCATCGGCCGCCGTGCGACTTCCACAGCACGCCCGCCGGCACCCGCGGATCCCGCTCCCCGCAGGCCGGCGAGTCCTCCGCACGCGCCGCCACCGCCCCGGGCGGCACCGCACCACCGGCGGCGGACTGCGCCGACGGGGCCTGGAACTGGGCGAAGACCCTGCTTCCCGGGCCGCGCCAGGTTTCCGCCCGGGTGCACAGCCACTGCGCGAAGCCGTTGCCCTCGGGCAGCCACTGCCGCGCGTACGGCCAGGAGTTCACCGAGCGCGCGCCGCGCGATCGCACCGCGTTCAGCAGACAGGCGGTCCGTGCCCAGCTCTCCCGCTCCGCCCGCCCGGACATATCGTGCGGCGCCGACGGCGACCCGGAGGTCAGCCGGGCCGGGGCGAGTTCACCGAGGTCCGTCAGCAGACGCGTCGCCGTGGCGTCATGCATGTCGACGGCGGGCCAGGACCGGCAGTCCCCGGCCGTCTGCGGGCTCGCCAGCACATCGGTCACGCCGTTCCGGTCGCGGTGCAGCGGCCGGGCGGCCCGGCTGGGCGCGAGCAGATCCCGTACGGATACCTGCCGCACCCAGGGAGCCGTCAGATAGCGGACCGTGCCGCTGCCACGGCTCACGATCAGAGCGTCGGCGGAGGATGCGTCCGCACTGTCGACACGGGCGAAGTCGAGCGCCGCGCCCTGTGCCGGATCGGCGTTGCGAGCCTCCGCGTACCGCACGATGCGCAGCCCGTCGTAGAACGACACCACCGCGGCCGCGCCCACCTCGCCCGCGTACAGCAGCTGAACGAGCGAATCGTGCGATGGTCACCCCGGCCTTCCATTCGCACAACGGGTCACATGGGGGCGGGGGCGAACGCGGCGAGCTGGGGGTCGACGGGCGCGCCTGTCATCCGGTTGGCGAGCGTCGACATCGTGTACGCGCCGATGCCCAGGACCACTTCCAGGGCGTTTTGGTGGGTGTAGCCGTGCGCGAGGAAGGCCTGCAGCGTGTCGTCGTCGACCGCGCCCGCCGTGGCGATGACGGCCAGGGTGAACTGTCGCACCGATTCCAGTCGTTCGTTCGGGAGCGGCAGTGGATTCTCCTCGCGCAGTGCGGCGATGAGGTCGGCGTCCGCGCCGAGGGCGGTGAGCTTCGCGGTGTGCATCGCCACGCAGATGTGGCAACTGTTGCGAGTGGCGATCGTCATGATCAGGACCTCGCGGGAGAGCGGGTCCAGGGTGGTCGACTCGAAGATCGCGCTGATCTTCAGAAAGCCGTCGAGCAGCTGCGGCGACGTGGCCAGCCGGCCGACGACGGCGGGCAGATATCCCTGCTTGTCCGCTACCGCCTTCATGGTGCGACGGGCGGCGGCGGGGGCGGATTCGAGGGTGTGGTCGGGGAACGCGGATGCGGGCATGGCGTGACCTCTCGCGGTAAACTCGACAACGTGATTGACGAAAACGTAAACCAAGTTGTCGAGTTTCGCCATGGCTGAGCCTACGGGGCGGACTGGAGAGGCGGCGACGGCCGGCGATGGCGCGGGCTTCGAGCTGCCCCTGCTCCTGTTCGCCGGGTTCCGGACGATCATCGATGAGCTGCACCGGGAGCTGGCCGAGAGCGGTCACCCCGACGTGCGGCCCGCGTACGGCTTCGCGCTCCAGGCCGTCGGCCGTGACGGCGCGACCGCAAGTGAGATCGGCCGACGGCTCGGCGTCTCCAAGCAGGCCGCCGGGAAGACCGTCGACAGGCTGGAGAGTCTCGGTTACGTCGAACGCGTCGACGATCCGCAGGACGGGCGCCGCAAGCTGGTCCGGGTCACCCCGCGCGGTGTCGACGTACTGGTCCGGTCCGCCGAGGGGTTCGACCGGCTGCACGCCGAGTGGTCCCGGGCGCTCGGGGCCGAGCGGCTGCGCGCCCTGGAGTCCGACCTGCGCGCGATGGCGCCGGCCGGTGCGTTCCGGCTCGACGCGGCGGCGTGGTTCAACGGCTGAGATGCCGCCAGGTCAACAGGTCCTGGAGTCCCGGGCCGCCCCCACCTGGGGGCGACCACGCTGCACCTGGGTGCGACCGGATGAGCCGTCCGCCGGGGGTGCTGGGTCACCCCCGGTCCAGGTAGGCCAGGACGGCCAGAACGCGGCGGTTGTCGTCGTCGGACGGCGGCAGGCCGAGCTTCCCGAAGATGTTCGAGGTGTGCTTGGCCACCGCCCGCTCCGTGATCACCATCTGTGAGGCGATCGCCGCGTTCGAACGGCCCTGCGCCATCAGTGCCATGACCTCCAGCTCGCGGGGGGTCAGACCGCCCATCGGCTTGTCCTGTGCGCGCCGGGACAGCAGCTGTGAGATCACCTGCGGGTCCATCGCGGTGCCGCCCGCCGCGACCCTGCGTACCGCGTCGATGAACTGGTCCGCGTCGAAGACCCGGTCCTTGAGCAGGTACCCGATGCCCCCGTTGCCGTCCGCCAGCAGCTCACGGGCGTACAACTGCTCCACATGCTGGGAGAGGACGAGCACCGGCAGCCCCGGCCGGGCCTTGCGGGCCGCAAGGGCGCACTGCAGTCCCTCGTCCGTGTGGGACGGCGGAAGCCGGACGTCGACCACGGCGACGTCCGGATCCAACTCGGCGAGCGCACGGGTCAGTTCGGGACCGGTCTCGACGGCTGCCGCGATCTCGAAGTCGTACGCCTCCAGCATCCGGACCAGACCGTCGCGCAGCAGGAAGAGATCTTCGGCTAGGACAACTCGCAAGGGATCTCCATGGTCACCATCGTGGGACCGCCCGCTGGACTGCTGACGGCCATGATGCCGTCGAATGTACCGAGTCGGCGTTCGATTCCGCTCAGGCCCGAGCCGGATCCGGCCGCCGCACCACCCCTGCCGTTGTCCGTGACGGAGACCCGCAGCATGGCGTCCGCGTGGCGGATGTCCACCCAGACGCGGTCGGCCCCTGAGTGCTTGGCGGCGTTCGTCAGCGTCTCGCTCACCGCGAAGTACGCGGCCGACTCGATCGCGGCGTCCGCCCGGCCGCTCAGCTCCACCTGGACGTCCGACTCGAAGGGCATCCGCAGCGCCAACGCCCGGACCGCGTCCCCGAGTCCGCGCTCGGCGAGGACTGGCGGGTGGATGCCCCGGACCAGATCGCGCAGCTCCGTGAGGGCTTCGGCCGATGACTCGCGGGCCATGGCGAGGAGCTTCTTCGCCTGCGCCGGATCCTTCTCGATGAGCGCCTCCACGGTGCCCAGGTTCATGCCCATGGCGACCAGCCGGGCCTGCGCGCCGTCATGCAGGTCGCGCTCGATGCGCCGCAGTTCGGAGGCCGCGGTGTCCACGGCTTCGTGCCGGGTCTCGGTCAGGCGGTCGATGCGCCGGGTCAGCTCCTGCTCATGGGTCGGGGCCAGCACTGAGCGGGCGATCACGAAGTGCAGTCGCAGCAGCCGTTCACTGACCAGCACGCCGGTCGCGAAGAGCGCCACACCGAGCGCGGCGGCGGCAAGTCCCGTCGCCTGGCTGTCGACCGGAACGAACGCGTACCAGTAACGGTCGTCGGTGAAGACCCGCCACAGGCCCGCCGCCAGGACGACCCCCTCCACCGGATAGAGCATCAGCCCGACGGCCAGGGCCAGCACCACATAGCCGGCCGTCATGTCGACCAGCAGCCACTGGATGTCCCGCCAGGTCGCCGGGTCCTTCAGCAGCAGCGTGGTCCGCTCCACCTGACCGGTGAATCCGGTGCGCAGATCCTTCGGGAAGGGGCGGTACGGGTCCGGAATGCGGACGTCGGACCAGCTGAGCGCGAGCAGCCGGCGCCGGTCGGCGTGCTTGCGGACCAGCTCCAGGACGTAGGGGGTGGTGACCAGGCCGATGCCCAGCGGGATGAAGGCCATGGAGAGCGTCGTCCATACGAAGAGCGTGATCGACCCGACCAGGCTGTCGATCGACAGCACGACTCCCCGCCCGGCGGCCAGCAGCGCGCCCCGTACCCGGGCCCGTATCGCGTTCATCTCGGTCCATCTCCCCTCGCCGGCCCCCGTATCGGGCTCGTCCGTAGACAGTCTCACGCGGCGGGCTCCCAGAGTGTCAGCCGTTTCGCCACCCTGGCGGGGTGTACCCAGCACCACCCTGGCGGCCTCGCCCTACGGCTCCGCGAGAGGGGGTTTCGGCGGCTGGGGCGGGCGGCGCCCCGTTCCTAGATTCAGCAACGACGCATTCGCCGTCGACTTCCTCGCACTTCCTCGCACTTCTTCCACTTCCATTTGATTCCGTCTGACTTCTGGGGGCGAACACGGCATGAGGCGCAACCTCGCGGCACGCATCGGTGTGTGGAGCGCACACCACCGAAAGACCGCCATTCTCGGCTGGCTGCTCTTCGTCGTGCTCGCCACGGGCATCGGCGGCGCATCCGGTCTGGTCGAGATGTCCGACTCGGAGAACGCCGTGGGTGATTCGGCGCGGGCCGAGAAGATCCTCGACGACGCCGGGCTGGGGCAGCCCGCCGGCGAGCTGGTCATGGTGTCCGCCGGGAAGGCGGGTGACTGGCAGGGCGCCGCCCGCGAGGTCTCCGCCGCCATTGGGAAGACCGGCGAGGTGGCGAACCTCGCGGCGCCGATCCCTTCCGAGGACGGCAAGGACGCGCTGATCACCTTCGACATGAAGGGGGACGCGGCGACGGCGCCGGACAGGGTGCAGCCCGTGCTCGACGCCGTGTCCGCCGTCCGCGCGGACCACCCCGACGTCACCATCCACCAGTTCGGCGAGGCCAGTGCCGGGAAGTGGCTCGGCGATCTGCTCTCCAAGGACTTCAAGAAGGCCGAGTTCACCGCCGTACCCCTGGCCCTGGGCATTCTGCTGGTCGCCTTCGGCGCCGTCGTCGCGGCGCTGCTCCCGGTCGGGCTGGCACTGACGGCGTGCATGGCGGCCTTCGGGCTGCTGTCGCTCGCCAGCCACCAACTGCACCTGTTCCAGACCACGTACTCCGTGATGTTCCTGATGGGCTTCGCCGTCGGCGTCGACTACTGCCTCTTCTACCTGCGGCGCGAGCGCGACGAGCGGGCGGCGGGACGCGACGCCGAGACGGCGCTGCGGATCGCGGCGGCGACCAGCGGCCGCGCCGTGCTCGTCTCCGGGCTCACGGTCATGGTCGCGATGGCCGGCATGTTCCTGTCCGGGCTGATGCTGTTCAAGGGCTTCGCCCTCGCCACGATCATCGTGGTCTTCATCGCGATGCTGGGCTCGGTGACGGTTCTGCCCGCGCTGCTGTCCTGGCTGGGCGACCGGATCGACGCGGGACGTGTGCCGTTCCTCAACCGGCGGGGGAGCCGACGCGACAACCGGCGCGCCCGCACCAGTGGCGGGATCGCCGGCACGGTGCTGAAGCCCGTCCTGTCCAGGCCGAGGATCTTCGCGGTCGCCTCGGTCGTCGTCCTGCTCGCCCTGGCCGCGCCCGCTCTCGGCATGAAGACCGAACAGCTCGGCCTGGAGAAGCAGTTCGGCTCGGACTCGCAGCTGTCGGTCGCCTACCGGCAGATCGACGAGAGTTTCCCCGGCGGCCCCGCGCCGGCGCGGGTGGTGGTCAAGGCCGACAACATCGAGGCGCCCGCACTGCGCAAGGCGTTCGACGGCTTCGACAAGGTGAGCGTCCACAAGGCGCAGAACGTCGCCGAGATCGAGGTGCCGCTCCCCGACGGCGAGGCCGGCCTTTCCGAGCTGCGCAAGGAGCGGTTGCCCGCCGCGTTCGACGGGACCGGGGCCCAGGTGTACGTGACCGGGGAGCTCGCCGGGTCCGTCGACTTCAACGATCAGCTGAAGCGCGGCATCGTCCCCGTCTTCGCCTTCATCACGGCGGTGACCTTCCTGCTGATGCTGTTCTGCTTCCGCTCGTACGTCATCGCCGTGACGTCGATCCTGCTCAACCTGCTCTCCGTGGCCGCCGCGTACGGAGTGATGGTCGCCGTCTTCCAGCACGGCTGGGGGGCCTCGCTGATCGGCTCGGAGGGGGTAGGCGCGATCGAGGCGTGGATTCCGCTGTTCGTCCTGGTCGTCCTGTTCGGACTCTCCATGGACTACCACGTGTTCGTGGTCTCCCGGATCCGTGAGGCCCGCGACCGCGGTCTGCACACCCGGGCCGCGATCGAGGAGGGCATCCGGCGAACGGCGGGTGCGGTGACCGGCGCGGCCGTGATCATGGTCGCGGTGTTCGCGGTCTTCGGGACGCTGTCGATGCAGGACATGCAGCAGATGGGCGTCGGCCTCGCTGTCGCGGTGCTGCTGGACGCCACGCTCGTACGGATGGTCCTGCTGCCTTCCGTGATGGCACTGCTGGGGGAGCGGAACTGGCGGACGCCGCGCGGACTGAACCGACTGCCGGTGCTGGAGCACGGCGAGCCGGATACGGGCAGGGGGACGGGGCCGGCCGAGGCCCCGGTGGGGTCCGGGATGCGTGCCTGACCCGGCACACGGAGCGGCCCCGGTCCGGGTGGGTACCGGACCGGGGCCGCTCTCCTGCGCCTTCAGCGCCGTCAGGGGGCGTACTTGTAGCCGACGCGCCGCACCGTCTGGATCGACCGCCGGTACTCGGCGCCCAGCTTGCGGCGCAGCCGGGCGACATGGACGTCCACGGTGCGCCCGTCGCCCACGTGCCCGTAGCCCCAGACGGTCGTCACCAACTGGTCGCGGGTGTGCACCCGGTGCGGGTGCGCGACCAGATGGGCGAGCAGCTCGAACTCCAGGAAGGTGAGGTCGAGCGTTTTCCCGTCCACCGTCGCGGTGCGCTGTACCGGGTCGATGCGCACCGGACCCGCCCCCGGGGTCACCAGCGGCTCCGGAACGATGCGCTGCGCCGCGGCGGCCGCGGCCCCGACGGCGGGCTGCTGGTCGGCCGGTACGAGGACCAGGTAGCCGATCATCGGCGGACGGCCCGGCAGCGCCGGAACGGTGTGCTGGGGTGCCGGAAACCAGGTCGCGCCCGGCGGCAGGAAGTCGGCCACATCGGCCGACTGGACGACGTCGTCGGGGGCGACGGAGCGCAGCCTGTGACGGTGGGGAGGAACGGATCGGGCGGAGGGGGCGGCCGCGACGGTCGCCGCGGACGCCGCAGTGGCAGCGGCGGAGAAGGTACGAGTGTTCGCCATGAGGGTCAGCTCTTTCGCGCGAAGGAGTCGTCGAGGGACGGACTTGCGTCGTGCGCGCGGACCGAAGGCCGGGGTGAGCGGCTTTAGAGGGCCTGCGCGTTCCACGCGCGGCAACACACCCGGTCGAAGTCATGATGCTGACGAGAGGGCCAGAACGGCTCAAGGTCGCTGCGACCTGATGAGGTGTACGGGAAGCCGACCATGCCCCCATTAGACCAGACAACGCGGTGGCGCAGCAGGACTCTCTCACCCGTCGGTACGGGCCCTTTGCGGTTCAGTCCCTCACCACGTCGTCACCTGGCCCTCACTGCGCACCTTCCCCCGCCGGGCGCTCCTCCCGCCGCCTCAGCCGATGAGCCGCTTGCGCCAGTCCAGGTCGGTCACCTCGATCGCCTGGTCGGGCGATCCGTCCCACTTCACCGTCAGCCCCACCGCGCCGAGCGCCGCCGCGACCTCCCGCCCGATGGCGACGGTGGTCGCTTCCGACTCGTCGAACCCGCCGTAGTACAGCGAGAGCCCGTACCCGCCGGCCGCTTTCTCCGTGATCTGCGTATGAAAGAAGACGAAGCCCCGGGCGTCCTCCTCGCCGTCCGCATGGATCTCGCTCAGCCCGCAGGAGCGGCAGCAGGTGAAGTGCTCCCGGGCCGTGATGCCGCTCCTGTCCAGCCGGGCGAAGTCCTGCTCCAACCGGTCCGCGTCCGTCACATCGGTCCACTGCTCCTGCTGGTCGACCCGCTCCAGCCACAGCCGCTCCACCAGCTGGCGCGCCAGGTCGCTCAGCGCCTGCGCCGAAATACGGGTGTGCGTCTGCCAGTTCTCGGTCTCCGCCTTGATGTCGAGCATGGGTCAACCCTGGCACACGCCACTGACAGCGGACCGGGCACGCCGAAGGGGCGCCCCCCGTTTCTGGCGGGCGCCCCTTCGTACCGAGCCGGTGGCGGATCAGACCTGGTTGGCCTTCTCCAGCGCCGTGCAGCAAGTGTCGACGATCAGCCGCGTGACGACGTACGGGTCGACGTTGGCGTTCGGGCGACGGTCCTCGATGTAGCCCTTCTGGTCCCGCTCGACCTGCCACGGGATACGGACCGAGGCGCCGCGGTCGGAGACACCGTAGCTGTACGCGTTCCACGGGGCGGTCTCGTGCAGGCCGGTGAGACGGTCGTCGATGCCCGCGCCGTAGTTCTTGACGTGGTCCATCGGCTTCGAGCCCTCGCCCAGCGACTCGCACGCGGTGATGATCGCGTCGTAACCCTCGCGCATCGCCTTGGTGGAGAAGTTAGTGTGCGCACCCGCGCCGTTCCAGTCGCCCTTGACCGGCTTCGGGTCCAGGGTCGCGGAGACGTCGAAGTCCTCGGCGGTGCGGTAGAGGAGCCAGCGCGCGATCCACAGCTGGTCGGAGACCTCCAGCGGGGCGAGCGGGCCCACCTGGAACTCCCACTGGCCCGGCATGACCTCGGCGTTGATGCCGGAGATGCCCAGCCCCGCCTGCAGGCAGTTGTCGAGGTGCTTCTCGACGATCTCGCGGCCGAAGATCTCGTCGGAGCCGACACCGCAGTAGTAGCCGCCCTGCGCGGCCGGGAAGCCGCCCACGGGGAAGCCGAGCGGGCGGTGGCCGTCGAAGAAGGTGTACTCCTGCTCGATGCCGAAGATCGGCTCCTGGCCGGCGAACTGCTCGGCGACCGGACGCAGGGCGGCGCGGGTGTTGGACTCGTGCGGCGTCATGTCGATGTTGAAGACCTCGCACAGGACGAGGACGTCGTCGCCGCCGCGGATGGGGTCCGGGCAGGAGAAGACCGGCTTGAGCACAAGGTCGGAGGCGTGACCCCGGGCCTGGTTGGTGCTGGATCCGTCGAAGCCCCAGATGGGCAGCTCCGCGACGTCTCCCGAGGGCTCGCCTGCCATGATCTTCGTCTTGGAACGAAGCTTGGCGGTCGGCTCGGTGCCGTCGATCCAGATGTACTCAGCCTTGAACGTCACGGAAGCCATCCTTCGGGGGTGCTGCGGTGTTGCGGTCTGCGGTCCGGTCTCTGCAGCGCAGCTTCGCAAGACACGGTTTCCCGTCCGTTGCCCGTATGTGAACCCCGTGTTACCGAGGAGTCCTGCGTTACACGTGGGCCTTGAGGAGCCGCTCGAAACCGGCGGCCCGGATCCGGCGCACCAGCTCCTTCTCGGTGCTGCCCAGCGCCGCGGCCGCCCGTGCGAGCCGCCAGTCGGCGTCGGTGAGCGTGTGCAGCAGATGCCCGCGCCGCACCTGCGCGTCGGAGAGCCGGAACGTCTTCAGATACGCGACCTGCCCCTTGTGGTCGGTGATCGTCTCGCCGATGTGCCGGCCGCCCCGGTTCCGCGTGAACGGCGGCAGGAACCGCCACAGCGTGAACGGCCCCATCCGGTGGACCCGGTCGAAGGCGTACGACGTGTCCAGCAGCTCCCGCGCGAACAGCGCGTCGTGCGCCTCGCGCCACTCCCGCTCCTGCGCCCGCGCCGCCGCCCGGAGATCGGCGAGCGTCCGCACTCGTGCACCGTCGGGGATCCGCGCCCCGAACTCCGGGACGGGACCGCCGTACAGCGCGTACTGGTGGATGAGCTCCCCGTACAGGTCCTCGACGAGCGAGGCGTGCAGAAGCCGGTAGTCGTCCGGGTGCGGCAGCACGAAGGCGGCGGCGAGCGCGTCAGCCGCGTACACCATCACCCCGCACTGGCCGGGATGGATCTCGAAGACACGCAGCGCGTCGCCGAGACGCGCACCGACCACCCCATGTACGCGTCCTCGGCGCGCGGCGAGAGCCCGTCGCGCAGTGCCTGCCGCGACCACTCCTCCCAGGCGATGGCCGGGCCGCCGAAGTGCAGCGAGAGATAGCCCTCCAGCGCGAGGTGCAGCGGCAGGAAGCGCAGCCGGTCGCCGGGCTGCCGCTTGGCCATGCGGCGGTGGCGGTGCCGGTGGCGCGGCAGCGGCGCGGTGACGGGCGGGCGGGCGTCGGCGCTCGGATCACCGTTGCCGCCGGTGCCGAGCTGGGTACCGTACGCGGCACTCTGCCGGCCCGTACCGGCACCGTCCGGCTCCGTACTCTGGGTGCGCAGCCGCTCCAGCCGCGTCATCCGTGGCACCATCCGTTCCAGGAATGCCTCACGCTTCATGCCGTGCTTGGCCGCGAACCCCTCGGCGACGGTGAACGGCAGTTCGTCCACAGCGCCCTGCTCGTAGTGGGCGCGACGCCAGGCGTCGAGCAGCCGGTGCCGGTAGCGCGGCAGTCGACCGGGCCGGAACAGGAAGTCGCCGAGCTCGTGCGGTGCCTCGGAGTCCGGGTTGCCGAGGGGCAGATGGGCATGGCGGGCGACGGTCCTCAGACCGCTGCGGTACTTCACCGCGTCGTGCGCCAGATCCGGCCGGGACTTTAGCCAGTCGCGCATGATCGCACGGGTGCGCCGGTTGTTGACCTTGGCGCTCCGCAGCGCCCGGAACAGCCGGTAGACGCGCTGCGGAGGAAGCCGGGACAGTCGGGCGGCGATCAGCCGGCCCTCGGTGCGCCGCTCCTCCGCGGTCGCCTCGGCGGCGGTCTCCAGCAGCCCCTGCACGATGCGTGCGGCATTGTGGTCATTGATGTCGAGGGCGAGCGAAGCGGCGTACACCTTGCGGTAGTTGACCCTCGCGTACTCGTGCAGGAAGTCCAGTGAGAGCTGCTGCTGGTACGCCTCCGAGTGGAACTCGCGCTGTCCGGTCGCGGTGATCGCCGCATGGACGAAGAGGAGCACGTCCTCGGCGGCAATGAGATCGGCGTATGTGTCCGTGTCGGTCATCCTCTTCCCCCGTGACGTTCCGCCGCCGCATGCGGATATGCGGAAGCCGGCCGGGGAATGGGGGCGCGATCAGCGAAATCACTGCTTCAGAGGCACGTCCCGGAAGTCGCAGCCGGAGTCCCGCGGCCGGCTCCGCCAACGTAACCGCGGACCGTCGTACGCCGCCGCCCGATAAGCGCACCGGGCAGACTGGCCCCCATGACGACACCGCCCGCCGCTCCCATGCGTATCGGCCTTCTCGGTACGGGCCCCTGGGCCCGGAACACCCAGGCACCCGCCCTCGCCACCCATCCCGGCGTTGTGCTCAGCGGCGTGTGGGGTCGCCGCCCTGAGGCGGCGGACGCGCTCGCGACCACCCATGGCACCACGGCGTACTCCGGTGACGGGGGCGTCGACGAACTTCTCGCCGTGAGCGACGCCGTCGCGTTCGCCCTGCCGCCGGACGTCCAGGCCCCGCTGGCCGTCCGCGCCGCGGCCGCCGGGTGCCACCTGCTGATGGACAAGCCGATCGCGACGACCCTGGCCGGGGCCCGGGAGGTCGCCGAGGCCGCCGACCGGGAGGGGGTCGCGTCCGTCGTGTTCTGCACGCTGCGGTTCGCGAAGGATACGTCCGACTGGATCGCCGAACAGGCCGGCAGGCACGGCTGGTTCACCGCCCGCGCCCAGTGGATCGGCGCGCTGTACGCCCCCGGTGCGGACAGCGAGTACGCGGCGTCTCCATGGCGCCGTGACAAGGGCGGTCTGTGGGACGTCGGTCCGCATGCTCTGTCGGTGCTGCTCCCGGTGCTCGGCGATGCGACGGAACTGACCGCGGCCCGAGGTCCCGCCGACACCACTCACCTGATCCTCCGCCACACCTCCGGCGCGTCCAGCACGGTGACGCTCGCACTGGCCGCTCCGCAGGGAGCAGTGGGTACGGAGATCGAGCTCCGGGGGGAGCCGGGCGTTGCGACGCTGCCCAGGTGGGGGGATGCGGTGGGGTCGTTCCGGGCGGCGGTCGATGCGCTGCTCGAAGCGGTACGTACGGGGGTTCCGCACCCCTGCGACGTACGGTTCGGGCTGCGGCTGACCGAGCTGCTGGCCGAGGCGGAGGTCAAGGCGGGGCCGGTGCCCGCACGGTTCTGAACGGCGGGGAGAGCCCGTCCGGCACCGTGCGGGCACCGACCGGGCCGGTCAGCCCACGCGCTCGATGCGGGCGCGGCGGATCAGGAACTTGCCCGACTCGCGGATCTGCTTGAAGGCCGCGTTGCTCAGCAGGGCGCAACCGCAGGATCGAGGACTTCCTGCTGACCGAGTGATTCCGGCTGCGCTCAACGCCCCAAAGCGTCCCGCACGGCTTCCTCCGTACGCGCCACGACAGCCGTCCCGTCCTCCGCCGTGATGATCGGCCGCTGGATCAGCTTCGGATGTTCGGCGAGCGCCGTGATCCACCGCTCCCGCGAACCGGGCTCGCGCGGCCACTCCTTGAGCCCGAGCTCCTTCGCGTCCGCTTCCTGCGTCCGCGTGATGTCCCACGGCTCCAGCCCCAGCCGGTCGAGCACGGCCCGGATCTCGTCCGGCGACGGCACGTCCTCCAGATAGCGGCGGACGGTGTATTCAGCGCCCTCGGCGTCGAGCAACTGCACTGCGCTGCGGCACTTGGAACAGGCGGGATTGATCCAGATCTCCATAAGGCCAACGGTACGCGACGGACACCGCGAAAGCCCCGCTGGCCAGGAGTGATTGATGCTCCTATTGGCTGTCAAGCGGCGGTTAGCCAGTCGCGGTAGGCGTTGGCGAGGGTGTCGTCGCGGCGGGTGCCGCGTTCGATGCAGGAG